>DVMA01000070.1 GCA_018715195.1 Candidatus Coproplasma excrementavium
AGCGGCAGTCGCTGTATATGCGAAAACAATTTGTTGCGCATACCGCGCATAAGCGTCTGGTTGGCGCGGTGGTTGAAGTAGGTGACGCAATACTGGAACACCGCCATAATGAGGGCAAGCCCCGCAATCACCAGCGCAAGCACCCATATCCGCTCCTTCAGCCACTGCGTGCCGCCAAGCAATGCCGCAAACCTTGCAAACAGACCCTCGGGCGGGACGTCGTCTATTACGCTGTCTATGGCAAAACTTATGACCTGGGGGATGACGACGTTGATGAACGTTACCACCAGGCTGGAAAGAATGCTTACCGCAAACAGCAGGCGGCAGCCCCTTAAAAAGAAGCCGAGCATGCCCGCCTTTGTGAATTTTTGTCTTTTAGCTATACTTTGCATATCAATCATTATATATACTTTTGCCCGCCGCCGCAAATGTTTTGCGGCGGCGGGCATTTCAACTAAATATATGCGAAAGAAAAAAGGTTATCGGTTTATGCTGAACTTTGTAACGATAACGTCCTCTTTTCTGTAACCGAATATATCGTTTTCGGCAACGGCGATAAGGTCCTTGCCGAGCAAATCAAATATGCCTGCGGATATGCCGAACTCGGGCAGAGTGCCCACAAACCTGCCGCCCTCATACAGATAGGCGAGCATTACGGGCATTGCAAGATTGCCGTCGGGAGTCATATCCCCGCCCGAAGTTACCGCCACGTATATTGCCCGTTCAACGGGTACCTCTGAAAGTTTTTTGCCGTGCGTATCCATTTTAAGGCCGCCGAAATTGCCGCACTGCGGCACGCCGTCAAAAGTCGCATAGCCGTTGCCCGAAAGGGGCATATTCAGCATAGCCGCCGAACGCTTGTACGTGGCCAGTCCGCACAGCGTACCTTCCTTTATAAAGTAAAACTTGTCTTCGGGAAGGGTGACGCCCTCGGTATCGAAGAAGGGTACGGAAGCATTTCTGCCCGGCGTTCTGTCGATAAGCAAATCGACCTCTCCGCCGAAAAGCTTTTCGCCGAGCTTGCCCGAAAACAGACTTGCGCCGCTTGAATACATCTCTGCAACCAGATGGCGCAGAATATACTGCACCGCGCTCGTCTCTATTATCACGGGAACATCGCCCTCGGGAAGGGGCAGCTTGTTTTCGTATACGTCCAGCAGCTGCGCTATATCGGCTACGACCGCGTCCTCATCATAATAGTCGCGGCTGGCGCCGTACCACAAATCCATTATGTTGGCCGAACCCGCCGCCTTTATGGAGAGTCCCATAGCCACCTCGCCCGCCGAAAAACTGAGTTTTGTGCCCGCGGTGTCGGTGTAGGTTATGCTGCCGTTATCAAGATAAAACTTATCGCTGAAAATAAAGCGGGGAAAGCGCTCTTTAAGCCTTGCGGCAAGACGGCGAACTGTGTTTAAAAAGTCGCCTTCGGCAATTATCTGCTTTTTTAAGTTTACCTGCCTTACCTCGCCCGTGCCGACGGCATCGGGATAGGGTATCTTCTGCGCGAGTGCACCTTGCGCCTGAGCCATAAGCGCGGCATCGTCGCCCGCGCCTATTCTGCCCGCAACGCCGATAAATCCGCCGTCATAGACTCTGACCGTGGTGCGCTCGTCCTCGGTTATCCTTAAGGAGGAGACTTCACCCGCGGCAAGCGTGGCCGCATAGGTAAGATTGTTTTTGACCAATTTCTGACTGTCCATACTCACCTCCGTCACTGCACGTTCATTTCAGAGACCGAAACGTACGGCCCGCCGAATGATACGCTGAGCGGAAACTGCTCGTTTTTGCCGCAACCGCCGAAGATGCTGGAAATTATTTCAGCCTTGTCCGAAAGCCCGTCGATAAGGTTGAGCGTTTCGAACACGTTGCCCGAAATTACGGCTATTTTTACGGGGTCGCCTATTTTGCCGTCCTTTATCTCATAGGCGCGCGCAGGCGCTATGGTAAAGGTACTCATGCCCGAGCCGTGCTTGTAGCTCTTTATGAAGTATCCGTGCTTTATGCGGGCAAACAGCTGTTCAACGGGCGTATCGCCCGCCTCTATCACGGTGGACGTCATTCGCACGATGGGTTCAAACTCGCAATCGATTGCGCGCGCGTTGCCGGTAGTCTGCTCGCCGAGGTCGGCCGCCGTCTGCGCGGAGTGCAACCTGCCGCACAAAACGCCGTTTTTTATGAGGTATGTCTTTTCGGCACGCGTGCCTTCGTCGTCGAAGGGAACATAGCCCGAACCCTCTTCAAGGCCGCTGTCGTATATGGAGAGTATATCCGCGCCCACCTTTTTGCCGAGCGCCCACTCCTTTTTCATTGTTTCGTCGCCGAGCATGAAGTCGGCTTCCGATTTATGTCCGAAAGATTCGTGCGCAAACACGCCCGCAGCCATCGGCGATAAAATTACGGGATATGTACCCGCCTGCACGGGCTTTGCCGTGAGCAGGAACTTTTCCAGCTCGGCGCAGAACTCTTTTACTTTTTCCTTCGTGAGCGAAATTTTTGAAAAACTGTCCGCCGAGGACATCAATGCGTCTGAAAAATTATCCTTTTCGTTGGCAAGCGCAAGCGAAACTCCCGCGCCGCACAGCTGAAAATCATACTTTATCTCCGCGCCCTTGGAAGAGTAAAACTCATACAGCGAATATCTGTCGGCATATATGCCTACTGCCATCTTTACGTATGGCGAGCTCTGCATTGCGGGGAACAGATCTTCAAGATATGCGCGCTTCTTTTCTATTGGTATGTCCTTTACGCTGTCACCTGAAAACTTTATCAGCGTTGCCTTGTTGGACTGAAACCTTCTGACCACGGGGTTCTCGGCTATATGCTCATCGGGCGTGGCCATTTCAGAGAGTCTGTCAATCTCCTCCTGAATGGCGTCCGTGCGGTAAGTTGAGGCATAGTACCACATATTTCCGTCATATACGCGTATGAACGCCTTTTTTACCGTGGAATTTTTGCTCTCTTCAAGCGCGCCGTTGCGGTAGCTTACCGACGTGGTGAAACGCTCTTCCACCCTGACATCGGTATAGAGTCCGTCAGCAAATATATACATGGGAAAACTCCTTTCCGCGCACCACAAGGCGGCGGAAATAATTGTCGTATAGCCGCAAAAAGGTGCATTGAATGCGCCATATGTGCGGGGCAATTGCAGACAATGCCGTTAATCGGGCCATATATATGGGGCAATTTTAAGTAAGCACGTTAAATGCGCCATATATACGGGGCAATTGCAATTTTAAGCAGGCTGTTTGAGCATATAGTAGGCAATCAGAAAGCCTACGGCAATTACGATAAGCACAATGCCTACTATCAGCATGAAAGACACGCTGCGCTTTTTATCCTTGCGGTCCTCGCGGAAGTCGTAAAACGTGCGGTACTTGCGCGCAGTAACGTCCCTTCGGAACAGGCTGAAAAATATGTGCGCGCCGTAGATAAATATATCGAAGGCGCCGCCGTTACTGGCAACCACAAGCAGTCCGAACCCCGCAATTATTACGCCCGGTACAAAGAACGAGTCGCTTAAAATCTGCATGACCTGCACGGTGTCCGTTTCCGCGAACACGCCCTTTGCGCCCATTATAATAAAAGCTATGGCTATGCCTATCGCGGCAGTTATGCCGTACTGAAGTAATTTTTCCTTCATTCTGTTTTGCCGCCTTCAAGTTCCGCGCGGTAGCGCTCAAACTCGGCATTGTTGCAATAAATAAAGTGTCCCGGCTTCACCTCGCGCATCTGCGGCTTATCCACAGAGTAGTCGTGTTCGGCTATAGGGTTGTAGATTATGCGCTTGCGCTTTCTTTCAAAGTGCGGGTCGGGCAGGGGTATGGCCGAAAGAAGGCTCTTTGTATAGGGGTGAAGAGGGTGGGCGAACAGCTCGTCCGAGGTGGTCAGCTCCACTATCTTGCCGAAGTACATTACCGCTATTCTGTCCGAGAAATACTTTACGACGGAGAGGTCGTGCGCAATGAAAATTATGGTAAGACCGAGACTGTCGCGCAGGTCGTTGAGCAGGTTTATAACCTGCGCCTGAATGGATACGTCCAGCGCGGATATGGGCTCGTCGGCGATAATCAGGTCGGGATTGAGTATTATTGAGCGCGCTATGCCTATGCGCTGGCGCTGCCCGCCCGAAAACTCGTGAGGATATCTGCCTGCGTGTTCGGGCACAAGACCTACAAGGTTGAGCACCTTATAGACCTGCTCGTCTATATACTTTTTATCGCGTATGCCCCTTATTATAAGGCCTTCGGAGATGATTTCGCGGACGGTCATTCGAGGGTTGAGCGAGGCGATGGGGTCCTGGAAAATCATCTGTATTTTATTCATTATTCTGTCGTTTCTGGCAAGGCGGAGTTCGGCTTTGTACTGCTTTTCCAGCTCCGCGCGGGAAGATTCGTCAGCCGCGTCGATAAGGGGACGGAATTTTTCGTCCACAAGCTTGCACTGCTCCTGCGCATACTGGCTGTTGCAGTGGGTATGGTCGTATTTCGCGCTCCTTATCTCGGCCATGATTTCCGCAGCTTTTGCGTCAAATTTATCCTTTAACGCGGCAATGTCTTCAAAACACTGCGCTTCCGCCTGCGTGTCGCCAGACTTTTTGCACTCTTCGGCGCGCTTTTTAAGCTTTTTGTATTCGGCGGAATACTCCGCACGCACGGCCTTGAGTTCGTCCTTGTAAGTGCGCGTGCCCGCGGCTATGCGCTGGCCTTCAAAGTATACGCTGCCGCCCGTGATGTCGTAAAGGCGTATTATGGAACGGCCAGTAGTCGTCTTGCCGCAGCCGCTTTCGCCAACTATGCCGAACACTTCGCCCTTCTTCACTTCAAAACTTACGTCGTCCACGGCGCGGAGCTCCTTGTGACCCATTTTGAAGTACTGTTTGAGGCCTTCAACCTTTAAAAGTATATTGTTTTCGTGCATGTATTCGCGAATCTGTTCGGGTGACTTATTCTCCATCGGCCGCCTCCTTCATTCTCTTTATTCTGTCGGTGACTATCTTGGGAGGGTCAACCTTGGGCGCATCGGGATGAAGCAGCCACGTAGCCGCCCAGTGAGTTTCGGAAATTTTGAACATAGGCGGCTGCTCCTCGAAGTCGATTTCCATGGCGTACTTGTTGCGCGCCGCAAAGGCGTCGCCCTTGGGAGGATAGATCATGTTGGGAGGAGTGCCCGGTATGGCCTCCAGCTTTTCCTTGGTGTCCAGGTCGGGCATGGAAGAGAGCAGCGCCCACGTGTAGGGGTGTGCGGGCGAGTAGAACACGTCGTCCGCGGTGCCGTACTCGACAATCTTGCCAGCATACATAACGGCAATTCTGTCCGCCATGTTTGCAACCACGCCTAAATCGTGCGTGATGAAGATTACCGAAAGATGCCTTTCTTCCTTGAGTTTGTTTATAAGTTCAAGTATCTGCGCCTGAATGGTAACGTCCAGCGCCGTGGTGGGCTCGTCGCAGATAAGTATGTCGGGGTTGGCCGCGAGCGCGATTGCTATGACTATACGCTGGCGCATGCCGCCCGAAAATTCAAAGGGATACTGTTTGTACCTTATGGAAGGTTCGGGTATGCCCACTTCCTTTAAGAGCTTGAGCGCCTTTACCTTGGCCATGCGGCGCGTCATCTTGTATACGGCGGCACTGGCCTTTTCCTTCTGGTCGTCTATGAACGCTATTGCCGCGGTGCGGCTGTCGAACGAGGCGGCAGCGGCGATATCGTTTTCCATGCTTGTTTTAAGACGGTTTATTACCGAAACGAGCGTGCCCGTGACAAGACCCAGATCGGTGAGCGCGGCGGGAACGACTTTCCAGTCGGGTTCCTTTCCCGCGGCCTTGAGCTGTTCGTAGCGCGCCGTCTGCTTATCAAAACGCGCCTGCTCTCTGGGGTTGTTTTTTACGCCCGCAAAGTACTTATCAAGCCAGCTGAGCATTGTGGTGCGGAAGGTATATTCCGCGCTGTTCTTGACTACTGCAAGGCGGTCGATTGCCTTTTCAAGACGGTCGGAAAAGCTCTTGACTAAGGCATATGCCTGCTTCTTTTCAAATTTTCCGCCTTCAAAAAAGGCTGCCATTTTTCCAAGTTCGGGAACGAGCTCCTTCTTCGCCTCCACGGAGCGGTCATGACTGAACTGTATGCCGCGCGCCGCCGAGGATATGAAGTCGAGCATGAAATATTTGTTGAGAAATTCAAGCGCCTCTTCGTTGAGCTTTTCCACGTCCTCGGAAAAGATGTCCTCTTCGGGACGGCGCAGAACAACGTAGCCTATGCGGAAAAAGTTGGGCGTAGGCTTGAGCAGAGCCGCATCCGAAATGGTCTTTAAATTTCTGAGTACTTCCCTGCACTCTTCGGGTACGGCAATGGCGCGGAAACCGAATATGTTTTTGTAGTTTTTAACGGCCGTTATCAGCGCGAGAACGCCCTCTTCGGGCTTTATGACAAATGGATGCAGCGCGCTCTTTGCCAGTTTTTCCACCGTGGCAAGGCGGGCGTGTATATCCACCTTCTGGTGCTTTTCAAGCAGGAACAGAAAGTCCTCTATCTCGGCAGACAGCTCGGAGGCCGAGCGGTACGACTCATTGAACTTTGCCTCTAGACGGCAGCTGTTTATGCAGAAGCTGTTGAACGTGGTGCATTTTTCGGCATTGGCCGTATTCTTTGCGTGCGTGCCCGCGCCGTCGGCCTCGTCCATGGCCTTTCGCAGCATCGCAAGCCTGGTGTTAAAGCTTTTGCGGCTGGAACGCTGGCTTACCTTGCCCTTTAAAATCATAGCCTCGGTCAGCTGTTTGCCGACGCGCATTATGGGGTTGAGGCTGGACATGGGGTCCTGGAAAATCATGGCGATTTTATCGCCGCGGATTTTGTGGAACTCCTCTTCGGAAATTTTCAAAAGGTCCTTGCCGTCATATAAAATTTCGCCGCCTTCAACTATGGCGTTGTTGGCAAGTATGCCCATTATCGCGCGGTTGGTTACCGACTTGCCCGAGCCCGATTCGCCGACTATGGCCAGCGTTTCGCCCTTGTACAAATCGAACGACACATCGCGCACGGCCTGCACCTTGCCCGCCTGGGTACGGAAGGATATTACAAGGTCTTTAACTTCAAGTTTCTTTTCCATATCAGCCCTCCGTTCCGCGCAGCGACGGGTTGAACGCATCCCTCAGACCGTTGCCGAACAGGTTGAAACTGAGCATGAGCAGAACGAGGAATACAGACGGAATGAGCGCAATATACGGTGCCGTTGACAACGCCGCCTGACCCTGAGATATCAGCGTGCCTACGCTGGTTATGTTACCAGAAGAAAGATTGATTATTCCGAGGTAGGAAAGATTGGTTTCCGAGAAAATCATTGAAGGAATTACCAACGCGCAGCTCGTTACAAGCGTACCGAGCGCGTTGGGGAAAATATGCTTCCAGATAATTCTTCTGTCCTTTGCGCCGAGGGTACGCGCCGCAAGCACGTACTCCTGATTTTTATAGCGGTAGAACTGCATTCGCGTGGTCGACGCCATGCCTATCCAGCCGGTCATAAAGAACGCCAGGAACAACACCAGTATTTGACTTGACCCGCCCATATGCAATTTGAGCAAGGTTATTACAATCATTATGGGCACGGCCGCAAGGATATCGGAAATTCGCTCCATGAACAGGTCGGCCTTACCGCCGTAGTAGCCTTCGACCGCGCCATAGATAGCGCCGACAAACATATTCACTACGGCGACGATAATTGCAAATATAAATGAGAAACGCGCACCAGAGGCAAGGCAGGTTAAAATATCCTGGCCGTTACCGGTTGTGCCGAATATGAAGTAGGGTTCGGTTATGCCGTCTTTGAGTACCTGGGTGTGCTGATAGATGTAATACTCATAGTAATTTACCCTCACTTCCACCGTAGGGCCGACTATGGCATAGCTGTAATAGCAGACATTGCCTTCCTCATCCAAAAAGCCGTCCGCGCCTTCTATCCTCATTTTAGAGGTATACTTATCCGCAGCGTTACCCTCAACATAATAATCATATACCGGTATTATATTGCCGTTTTCATCGTACACGATATCCGTTCTGCCGGTGCCGGTAGTCTTATAATAATAGTTCGCATCGCTTGCGTTGGGCGGGAACTGAGGTCTGTTTGCCTTGCGCACGGTGGGATAAATTACCTGAATCTCATATTTATCCTGATAATCCTGCAAGGCCTTGTACTCACTTTCGGTGAGCTGAACATACTTCATTCCTATCTTCTGATAGCTGTCCAGACGATAATGGTAGAACCCATCCTCGTCGACGGTATATTCCTGATTTTTTACGGCATTGTGACCCGTTTCAAGCCCCATTGCATAGTAATAGATAAAGTCACGCTTGCCATCGGCACGAGCCTCACAACCGTCCCAGAAATTAGTATTGGCAAACAGTTTTGCCTTGGGAAGCGTAGTTCGGTAATACGTATCGGTATAAGCTACGCTGTACTGTGTGCAGAACGGTACGATAATCGCAAACAGAATGAGAATTATAATTATTATCGCGCCGACAACGGACCCCCTGTTTTTACAGAATCTTGAAAAAGCATCGGCAAAATAACCGCGAGCCTTTGTCTGCAGTTTCTGGTCATGAAAACGGTCGTGATTTTTGACAAAATTAAATTTTTCAGCGGGGATTTTTTCGTAATTTTTAGCTTCCATAAATTATTTCGCCCCCATTCTTATTCTAGGGTCAATGAACCCGTAACTTATATCTGTGATTATGCCTGCACAGAGTCCTACGAGAGTATAGAAACCTGAAAGCAGCATAAAGAAATCGTAATCCTGATAGTTTATAGAGTCAAGATACAGCCTTCCGACGCCGGGAATAGAGAACATCTGCTCTATGACAAGCGAGCCGCTGAGCACGAGCACGAACTCACTGAGAAGCATGGGGAAAATAGGTACCATGGCATTTCTGAGCGCGTGACGTACGGTAGCCTGTCCGCGAGTAAGACCCTTTGTGCGTGCAAGCAACATGAATTCGCTGGTGAGCACTTCGGTAAGCTCCGCCCTGGTGAACCTCGTGTATGTGGCAATGGAACCCAGACAGAGCGAGAATACCGCAGGCAACATGCTCACAAACATATCCCATGAAAAATAATCATACCCCGACTGCATTGTAAGCGGGAACCACCCCAGCTTATAACAGAAGACATACTGTATGATAAGGCCGAGAACTATCGACGGCAAAGAAATGAGCAGTATTACCACCACGTTGATTACCTGGTCCTGCCACTTGTTCTTTTTGAGCGCGGCAAAAATGCCCAGTCCGAGACCTATGGGAATTCCTATAAGGCTGGAATACACATTTATGAGCACCGTGGGCGGCATTTTTTCAACGAACACATCCCATACAGGCTGATTCATATATTCAGCCATTGTTACGCCTATGCCGAAGTCGCCTTCAAGGAATATTCGCTGCAGATACGTTCCGAGCTGCGTAAGTATGGGAACGGTATCGTAGCTCCACAGCTGTGTGGCAGGGTCATAGACGACGTTGCATATATAGCCCCTGGCCTCCAGTCTGCTGTAAATAATGTTGGCGTCCTGCCCCACCTGCACCGTTACCACTATGGGCAAAAGTTTTATTAGGACAAAGCACATGAGCATTATTATGCAGAAAGTCATGAGCATAAGCGCCAAACGCTTTAATATATATTTGAACATGTACATATAATTTTGCTCCTGAAAATTGCGGCTGAAGTTTTACCATGGCTGAGCAGCTCTGGCCGCAACCGTCACACATTGTCATACCGCAATATAATGTTAACAGAAAAACACGTAAAATGCAATACAGACGACAAAAAATCCGATACATAAAGATAACGGGGGCGGAAAAAATTATCCGTCCCCGCATCATCACATTTCAAAGACGCTCAGTTGGTCTTTTTGTACTCCTGTTCGAGATTGGTCGTCTTGATATAAGAGCTCCATTCAGCGTCATTGTAGTTGACGCGAACATATCTCAGACCGCCAAAGTCAAGCATAGGGTTATATTCGGTAGTAACATAACTGAACTTTGCGCTCATAAGACTTGCACTGTACTGAGAAGTTGTCATTATTGAGTAATATTTTTCCAGAACAATCTCTTCAAGTTTTGCAGTAAGCTGTAATCTTGCATCTTCAGGGATTGCACCGGTTCCCCAGTTGTTAGTATATTCCTGTCCGCGCGAATTTGCTATGCCGTTAAGGCAGCAGTACCAGTTGTAAAGACTCATAGTGAAAGTCTTGCCTGCATCAGCATAGGTACCGTCTTCAACGACAGGCATTGTATAGGTAAGTTCTTCTTCAGAAGTATCCCACCACGTTGTGAACATAAGACCCGCTTCGGGATCGAGATAGCACTGCAGGAAGCCGGCAGGATCAAACGGGCCGCCAGAATAACCTACGCCGGACGCGATTTCGTATGCGCCTGCCTGGAACTGCGATGCCCAGCCGGAACCGTAAGAAGCATTGAACGTTACTTCTATCTTGCCCTCAAGAGGGGTTCCGCTTATAAGCGTTTCGATTACGTTCTTGATATATTCATAGTCGCGTCTCGTGTTGGCGTTATCCATGGCAGTGCCGTAAACAAACGTTATCTTCTTGTTTGCATCGTATCCGTACTCTTCAGCATTGGAAGTGAGTTCCTGATATGCGCTCTCCACAAGCTCTTTCGCATATTCGGGGTTGTAACCGTTCATTACCTCGTATGCTTTGTCATAGTCGTCATACTTGTTGCCTGCGCTGTCAGTCCAGGTGCCGTCTGCGTTTTCAGTAAAGCCGTAAACGCGGAGCAATGCCTCTTTTGCATATCTGGTGTTTCTGTATACGCCGCCATCGTCAAGCGTGGACGCATTCTCTATATCATAGTAGTACGAAGGTCCTAACAGACCGTAGCAGGTCTGGTGAGCCGCTGTGGTTGCCGCATTGTAGTCATCCCTGTTGATGCTGAGCGATATTGCCTTTCTGAAATCAGTTATGGCAAGTATGCCGCTGTTATGACCTGTACCTTTGAGCATATTTGCATCGGAAAGCAGATTAAGTCCGAACGTACCGGTACCGGGGGTGTATACAACATACTTTGAGTTGCCGTAATCTTCCCTGTGAGTGAGGTCAACGGCAACGTTGTCAATTGTGCCGCTGAGGAAGGACATCCACTGAGTATTAGTATCGGCAAGCTGCTCGCAAGTTATACTGTCTACAAGATACTGGCCGTTGTACTGGTCCATGTTGTAGCCGTACCAGTTTTCATTGCGTTCAAGCACGTAAGACTTGCCGCTCTGGAAAGCAGTCAGCTTATAGGGGCCCCAGCTTGCAGAAGTTTCAACGCTGCTGTTATAGTTGGTTGTCCAGAGAGTGGAGCCCGTCTGAGGCTGTTTCTTGCAGGACTCATACAGATCTTCCTTTACAAGAGGAAGACTTGCAAGGCTGTAAGCCGCCTCATAGGAGAATGAACCGTCCTCTTTAAGGCACTGGATAGGGTTGTCGAGGCAAAGCACTATTTCGTACTGCGAAGGAGCATATATACCTACCTTGTCGAAGCTCATGCCGTAGTTATCATTCGCATCGAGGAAGTATATATATGATGCAGAACCACCGCCGACTTCAAGATCGGGAGCATACGCATCGAATATATCCTTGGCAGACTGAATGTAGTCGCCTGCAACGGGCTTTTCGATTTCAGCGTCGGGATTTTCCTCTATGGCGCTATTATAATCATCAAGCTCGGTATAATATACGGGATCGAGCCAGAGTACCGTATCGTCTATGGATACATATTGGGGGCACTCCGTATCCTCGTCAAGCACAAATTCATCGGTTTCCGCGTCATAGCTTTCAACCTTTAACGCACCTTCAAGACCGAAGAACCCCCACATGTCGAGGTACACCGTTTCGCCGTCCGCTTTAGCCGCGGCAATGCTGTCGTACTTGGTATCAACATTGACATAAATTTCCTTGTCTCCGCTGAATACGTAGTCACGTGCATTTTTGATTGTTATATTGTTATAGTAAGTGGACGCGCGCATATTCTTGAAGAGAGGGTCAAGCTGCTGCTTCATGGAATATACAAAGTCATAGGCGTCAATCGGAGTTCCGTCGTCCCACTTTATGTCATTGCGCAGCGTAATCTTCCACGCATAACCGCCGTCTGCCTTCTGTTCGGCCGTGTAACCCCATTTTGCATCGACATCAGCCGTCACGTCCTCGAGTTTTGTGGCCGCCGAATACTGAACGCTGAATGCCCCCGCATCCAGGCCTTCCACATTGAGAGTTCCGTCTTCCTTGAACTTTCCGCCATTAAACTGATAGTCATACTCGAAGAAAGAACCCGAAATATACTGAAGAATCTGAAGGTCGTTATTATCCTCGTAGGTAAGTTCGTTCCAGTTACTAGGCATTACAACGGTATAAGAACGATATGTTACTTTATCATTGTCGCTTGTTTTGTTATCCGAACATGCAGCCGCAACCACAAGTCCGGAAACCATGCACGCCGATAATGCTATCGCCGCAAGCCTTTTCTTGTTGCTCATAGATTCATACCTCCATTATAAATTCTTTCGCGCCTTTTTACGCACGATTCTGTTCTTGTTATATCAATAAATTTATTATGAGCAAGGTCATCAATTTAACACATTGCCCGTAAAAATCAGCCGTTTATAAAAATTCAACTTCTTATCGGGAATAAGTTTTTTCTTTTACCTTCCACCGCTTCGGTTTTAATTAGAGTACATACTTTTGTCTGATTTGTCAAGACTTTTCACGCATAAAATTCATTTTTGTGCATAAAGTAATTTTACCGTGAATATAAATACATCTTATAATTTGGCACGCACTATACTACACAATGGCAAATTTAGCCAGTACTATACTCAATTGTGCACCTTTACCATCTTACCCGCGTAGCCATCCTTATGTAAACTTTATTCATAATTTGTGCGTAATTATAAATTATGAATAAATATGCAGCACATGCATAAATTCGTTACCCATGATTCGGAGGTGAAAAATTTCAAGCTTTTGAAAAGTTCAGGCAAAAATATTTAAAAAGATAAAAAAATCACGCAGGCGATTGACTAATACACGCGCGCACATTAAAATATTAGCGATAAGAATTACGCCAAAAAACTGTCATCGCTGTTTTGAGGCTTTACGGAGTTTTAAGCTATGTACTTATGCGAAGCGCAGGTAGGCAAAAACTATACTGTGACTAAAACTGACCTGCCGTTTGAAACGGAGCGCAGACTGGAAGCGTTGGGCATGACGAGCCGCGCACCCATATCTGT
This sequence comes from Candidatus Coproplasma excrementavium, assembly GCA_018715195.1. Taxonomy (GTDB): domain Bacteria; phylum Bacillota; class Clostridia; order Christensenellales; family Borkfalkiaceae; genus Coproplasma; species Coproplasma excrementavium. The sequence continues at coordinate 13,274 of DVMA01000070.1, forward strand.
ACTCAACCGCAAAGGCAAAGGCATACTGATAATCAAGCTGCGCGGCACGCGTTTTGCGCTCGGTTATAACATCACAAAGAACATTCAGGTAGAAGAGGCCGCAAAAGATGAAACTGTTTAAACGCAAATGTTGCGGCGGAGATGCCGCCGAAGACAAGGTTGAAGGCGCGCAGATGACGATAGGTTTCATCGGAAACCCCAACTGCGGCAAAACGACGCTGTTCAACGCGTACACGGGCGCCAACCTGAAAGTGGCCAACTGGCCGGGCGTAACCGTTGAAAAGGTTGAAGGCACTTACAGAGACCACGGCGAAAAAATAAGACTGGTTGACCTTCCCGGCACATACAGCCTTACCTCCTACACCATGGAGGAGACCGTTTCCCGCAACTTTATTTTAAGCGGCGAAGTGGACGTGGTAATAAACGTTGTGGACGCCTCCGCCCTGGAGCGCAGCCTTTACCTAACGCTGCAGCTTTTAGAGCTGGGCAAACCCGTCGTCATAGCGCTCAACATGATGGACATAGTGATGAAGCGCGGCATGGAAATAGACCTGCACCGTCTGCCCGAAATGCTGGGCGTGCCCGTAATACCCGTATCCGCGCGCAAGCGCATGGGTCTGGACATACTCATTCACGCGGCCATACACCACAAGGACAGCAAGGGACCCGACCGTCTCATTCACGAACACAAGGAAGTCTCCCACCACGCCCACGACCACCACGCGGAGTACACGATGGTTTACTCCGACGCCATGGAGGACAGAATTGACGCCGTGGAAACGGCGCTCGTTGCGGCATATCCCGATATGAAAAACGTGCGCTGGCACGCCATCAAAACTCTTGAAGGCGACAGAGAGATACGCGAAAAGTTCCCCGTAAACGTCCCGGGCGTGACCGATAAAAACTTTGAAGCCGAGATAATAAACGAAAAATACGACTTCATAAACGAAATCATAGACGAAGTAATGGTTCATAAACAGCGCCAGGACAAGCTGACCGACAGGCTGGACAGCGCGCTCACCCACAGGATATGGGGCATACCCATATTCCTCGGCATAATGGCCGTGGTGTTCTTCCTCACCTTCTTCGTGGGCGACCTCATAAAAAGCCTGCTGGAAATAGGCTTTACCGCACTTTCCGACGTCGTGTCCAACGGACTCGACTCGGCCAATGCAAGCGGAATAATCAAGTCGCTGCTCGTAGACGGCATAATCGGCGGCGTAGGCACGATTATCACCTTCCTGCCGAACATATTCATTCTCTTCCTCGCGCTCGCGTTCCTGGAAGACAGCGGATATATGTCGCGCGTGGCGTACGTTATGGAAGGACTGATGAGCAGGCTCGGTCTTTCGGGCAGAGCGTTCATTCCCATGCTGCTCGGTTTCGGCTGCACCGTGCCCGCGATAATGGCTTCCCGTGCGCTGGAAAACAAGCGCGACCGCTTCAAGGTAATGCTTGTGACCCCCTTCATGAGCTGCAGCGCAAGACTTACCATATATATACTGTTCGCCGAAATGTTCTTTGCGCAGTATGCCTTCCTGGCAGCCTTCTCGATGTACATACTCGGCATAATCGTGGCAATAGTAATCACCGCCATTCTGCACCTCATCGACAAGAAAAAAGAGGTAAACTATCTGCTGATAGAACTTCCCGAATACAAGCTGCCCGACGCGCATACCGTTGGCATATATGTATGGGAAAAGGTCAAAGATTACCTGGTAAAAGCGGGCACGACGATATTTGTGGCTACGCTCATAATCTGGGCGCTGCTGCATCTCGGCCCCTCGGGATACGTTGACGGAACGGCGATAGAAAACAGCTTTGCGGGCTATATAGGCAAATTTCTCAGCCCCGCATTCGCACCGGTCGGACTGGGATTCTGGCAGATTGTGGTTGCGCTTATTGCAGGCATTTCCGCAAAGGAAGTCGTGGTGTCCAGCTGCGCGGTAATTCTCGGCGCGGCGCAGGGTTCAGACGCTTTCATGACCGCCCTCGCCGGAATAGGTTTCGGCTCGCTCAACGCCATATGCCTTATGGTGTTCTGCCTGCTCTACATACCCTGCGTAGCCACCCTTGCAACAATAAGAAAGGAATCGAAGAGCTGGAAATGGACTATCTTCACCGCCGTGTTCCAGCTGGTGGTGGCGTGGGTAATAACGCTCATCGTTTACCAGATAGGTTCGCTGATTGTATAAAATAACTACACTTAATCGGGCGCTGTGCGCTGTACGGTGACATATGTTAGCAACGATTATAATTTCCTGCATTATAGGGATATGCGCCATAGCGGCGATTATATTTATCGTAAGGCAGAAGATAAAAAACAAGGGCAAGTGCAGCGGCTGCGGCGGACATTGCTACGGCTGCCGGTACTCATGCCCCTCCCGCCCCGCGGAAAACAAAGACGAAAAAGATAAAGAAAACAAGAATTAAAACCAGCCCCGCACACGGCGTTATTTGCGCCATATGTGCGGGGCAATTTTGTTTTTACGCAAAATACTGTTCTATTCCTTTTTAAATGCGGCAAGCTGTTCATAATTAACGCAATGCAGAAAATTATAAGAAAATTTATAAAGACAACCTCAAAACCTTGCGCACGGTATAATTTAGCCATCAGTTTTACAGAGGTATAATGATATGGCTACGGAAAAAATTTTCAGCACCGACCTGAGCCTGATTGCCGAAGATTATTTTGCGTGCATCAGAAAACTGTGCAAACGCGAAAACGCACCCAAAGTCAGCAGTTTCAGGGACGATTACTATCAGTGGCTCATAACCGACGCGGGCGAAATTGATATAGACGACATACCCGAAAACGACGACAAGCTTGCCGCCTGCCGCAGCGAAATAGAAAGACTTACGGCAGAGAACCACTTTACCGATTCACAACTGATTGAGGCAATAAACGACACGCTTTCAAAAAAATGGTAAAAAGGCATGCCGTAACGGCACTACCGTTAAAAAATTAAAGAAAAAATATGCTTTAACAAAGCAAAACTGTTTGACAAAGCATATAACATTTTATATAATGTATAAGCTATAAAACTTAATGCACCGTTAGCTCAACTGGATAGAGCGTTGGTCTACGGAACCAAAGGCTAGGGATTCGAATTCCTTACGGTGCACCACGAAAAAAGGGATGACTTTTGTCATCCCTTTTTTCGTGCACACCTAATCGGAATCGGATAGCGTAGCGGCGCAGCCGCCCGCTCGTGCATCGCCGCAAGGCGTGCCCTGCCGAGGCTCCCG
>DVMA01000010.1 GCA_018715195.1 Candidatus Coproplasma excrementavium
GCACCGTAAAAGGTGCGGCTGTTTTTATATGCGATGTTTATGCTGTTGCAACTTGGCAGGTTTTGGCGTTCCGTTTATGCTGTCTTTCCATTCCGCAATAATTGAAACAGGCAAAGGGACATGCGTGTCATAAATGTATGGGCAGAGGAATATATATTAAATAAATATCTCTTAAATTGCCCATGAACATTTTTTATGCCGTACTTTTAGGCCTGGTACAGGGTCTGACAGAATTTCTGCCCGTCTCATCAAGCGGACATCTTGTGCTTATTCAAAAAATTTTTAACATCGATTTAGGCGGCGCAGATATGTTTTTTGACCTCACTTTACATATCGGCACGCTCTTTTCGGTGTGCGTATTGCTGCGCAGACAGATTATTTCGCTGTTCAAGCCGCCTTTCAAAAAACTTTTATATCTAATTCTAGCAACAATTCCCGCCGCCGTTGCGGGAGTGTTTTTAGGCGACGCAATAGACAAAATTTTTTTCGGAGGAGCCTATCTTGCAGGCAGTTTTGCGCTCACCGCGGCCATTCTTACCGCCGCGCAGAGTTTTGCAAAGCGCAGTAAAAATATTTGCCCTCTTCGGCTTGTGCACGCGGGCTGCATGGGGCTTGCGCAGGCGATAGCCGTCATTCCCGGAATTTCGCGCAGCGGAACAACGGTTGCCGCGGGGATAATCAGCGGGGGAAACAGAGGGGATGTGGCCGAGTTTTCCTTTCTTATGAGCATACCCGTCATTGCGGGCGGGTTTGTAGTAAGTCTGTATAAAATAATCCGTGGCGGAGGGGTTGCATTTGCAGTTTCTTCGCCTTATGCGGCGGTATGTATAGCCGCAGGGGTAGCCGTATCGGCAATTTCAGGTTTTTTTGCCATAAAAATAATGAAAAAGGCAATCACTTCGGCAAGGTATACACCTTTCATAGTGTATCTGCTTGTGCTTGCGGCAATATGCGGCACGCTGAGTTTTGCGGGCATACTTTAAAAAATCGGGCGCATATTATGCGTCCTTTTTTCTGTGTAGATTGTTTTTCACGCGATGTTATATTCAATGTGACCGTCATTCACCCCGAACAGCTCAATTTATTACAAAATTTTCCTTGCATTGCGGCGCGTCATAATTTATAATAATTATATATTAACCGCAGTTTGCGGCATTCGGAGTTGATATGGACGTAATTTTATCCGTACAGAATCTGAAAAAGCAGTTCAGGCTTTCATACAAACAACAGAAACTGCAGAATACAAATAAAAAAGTAATCACCGCGGTGGACAATCTTTCGTTTACTGCAAACCGAGGGGAAATTTTCGGCCTGCTGGGGCCTAACGGAGCGGGCAAAACCACCACGCTCAGAATGCTGGCAACTTTAATATCGCCCGATTCCGGCGATGCGTTTATCGATGGCCACAGCATAGTAAAGGAACCCGACAAAGTGCGCGCAAAGATAGGTTTTCTCACGGGCGAGCTGCGGCTGGAAGATTTTTTCACGCCCGACTATCTCTTCAATTTTTTCAGCGAACTGTACGGAATATCGGAGGATGTGCGCCGCCGCAGAAAGCAGGAGCTGTTTTCCAGGTTCGGCATAGACAGATTTGCGGGCGTAAAACTTGCCAATCTGTCCACGGGCATGAAGCAGAAAGTATCTTTGGTAATATCGGTAGTCAACGACCCCGACTTCATAATTTTTGACGAGCCTACAAACGGACTGGACGTGCTCACGGCGAGGACGGTTACCGACTTTCTGCTCGAACTGAAGTCGCGCGGCAAGACGATAATTCTCTCCACGCATATCTTCAGTCTGGTAGAAAAGATATGTGACAGAGCGGGCATAATAATAGGCGGCAGGCTGGTTGCATTGGATTCGGTAGCCAATCTCACGAGGGAAAAGAACCTTGAAGAGGTGTTCTTCGATATATATTCTGGCACTGCGGGAGGTGAGTCATGAAGGGTATGATTGCCATAATAAGAAAAGAGTTTGCAAGATTCTTTCTTGACCGCCGTATGCTTATAACCACAATTTTAATGCCCGGACTGCTGATTTATCTTGTCTACACGCTTATGGGCACGTTTGTATCCGGCATAGCGGGCGGCAACGCGCAGTATACTGCGGCGGTAGATAATATGCCGCAGAGTCTTACGGCATATTTTCAGGAAGGGCCTTTCACCATATCCGATGCGGACGGGCAGACGGAGGACTTCAAAACGAGGGTAAAGGACGGACAGCTTGACATTTATGTAGTCTTTCCCGAAGATTTCGACGCGATAATTTCTCAGGTCGGTCAGGAAGGCTACGTTGCCCCCAATGTGGAAATTTACTATAATTCCTCAAATGAAAACTCTCTTACGGCCTATTCGGCTTTTTCCGAGGTGCTTGATCTGTACGAAAGAATGGTCGCAAACGTGTTCAACGTAAACGCGGGCAACGGATACGACCTCGGCACGCCGCAGTCCTCGGCAACATACATTTTAAGCGCAATCGTGCCCATGGTGTTGCTTGTGTTGCTGTTCAGCGGATGTATGGCTGTCGCGCCCGAATCAATCGCGGGAGAAAAGGAGAGGGGCACGTTTGCAACTATGCTCGTCACCCCAGTAAAACGTTCGCATATCGCAATCGGCAAAATAATCAGCCTCAGCTGCATATCTTTGCTGAGCGGAATTTCAAGCTTTCTGGGACTCATTCTTTCGCTGCCCAATCTTATGCAGGGAGTGTTTGAAGGCATTGACCTTTCAATGTTCAATGTCGGGCACTATCTCATGATGCTGGGCGTAATGCTCTCTACGGTGCTTGTGCTTGTGGCGCTCATATCCTGCATATCAGCCCTCGCAAAAAGCGTTAAGGAAGCCAACAGCTATGTCGGGCCGCTCAACATAATAGTTGTGGTTGTGGGACTTTTAAGTTCCTTCCTCGGCAGGGGCGGCTCACCTTTTCTGTGCCTCATCCCGATATATAACAGCGCCATTGCCGTTACCGAGATTATGTCGCTTGCCGTGACGCCGCTCAGTCTGATACTTACAATAGTTTCAAACGTGGTTTACGCAGGCGCGCTCGCATTTTTGCTCACGCGGATGTTCAACAGCGAAAAGATTATGTTCAATAAATAAAATACGGCCCGACGGCAACAAAGTTGCCGTCGGGCCCGCAAAAAAGAAACACGCCGTCCGACAGATATCGGACGGCGCTTTTCTTCAAAAAAACTGTGCAATCTCTTTTGCCGCAACAAACCGAAGCGT
>DVMA01000071.1 GCA_018715195.1 Candidatus Coproplasma excrementavium
CCCGCCGCACCTCTATGCGACAGAAACGCTCTCTTTTTTCCATTTTTTTATCTGCATAACGTACAGAATAAGCCCCACCGCCGTTGTAATTGTTTCGGCCATAGGGAAGGCAATCCAGGTGTAGTCCAGCCCTAGATAGGAAAAACCCCAGAATATTGGTATAAGGCAGAATATCTGCCTTGTAAGCGACAGCAGAACGCTTGGCACCGCCTTGCCTATCGCCTGGAAAAATACAGGCAATATGAGCGACGGAACGGCGGGCAGAAAGCTTGTGCCTATTATGCGGAACGCCACTCTGCCCATCGATTTAACTCCGTCGTCCGAAGAAAACACCGAGATGAGCTGCACGGGTATAAGTTCGAAACACAGCACGCCGACAAGCATAAACGCCATTGAAAAGATTATGGAATCGCGCATAATGAGTCTGTCGCGCGCAAATTTCCGCTGTGCGTAGTTATAGCTGAGCACGGGCACAATGCACGTCTGCAACCCCTGCAGAGGAATGAAAAAGAAGGTCTGCATTTTATAGTACAGTCCCAGCACAGTAACGGCGTCATCCGAAAACCCCTTTAAAATTATGTTGAGCACCACTATGTACACCGTGTACAGCGCCTGCATGAATATGGAAGGGTAACCGAGTCTGAAAATTTCCTTTACGTGGGTAAAGAACTCCGCTATCGGAGGAGGAGCTCTGAAACCCCTCACACCGACTATGATGGCAGCCACAACCTGTCCCGCCACCGTTGCATACGCCGCGCCCGCCACGCCGAGCTGCGGAAATATCCACAAGCCGAATATCAGCAGAGGGTCGAGCACAATGTTGGTAACGGCGCCCGCTATCTGCGCAATCATAGGCACCATCATATTTCCGTGCGCCTGGTGCACTTTGGTCCATATGCTTTCCAGAAATATGCCAAGACTGCCCGCACAGACTATGGTGCCATACTGCACTGCGTAATCTATGGCCGCGGGCGACTGTGCAGATGTAGTTACGTACGGACGCATAAGCGGCACGGATACGGCCGTAAACAGCGCCCAAAGCACTACGGCGCACACCATGCCTGCGCCGCCCGTACGGTTCGCGCCCTTATTGTCGCCTATGGCGTACCTGCGCGACATTGCCGTATTCACGCCTACGCCCGTACCCACCGCAAGCGCCGTTATAATCAGCTGTACGGGGAATATTACGGACAGCGCCGTGAGTCCGTCGCCAGAGAATCTGCCGACGAAAAAGCTGTCCACTATGTTGTACATTGCCTGTATAAGCTGCGCAAGCATTACAGGCGGAGCGGTGCGCGCAAGAATCTTCCAGATTTTTTCGTTGCCGAAAAACTGCGCGTCGTCCCGCACCTTTGCCGTTTTACTGTTTCTCATATCACCGCGCCGTGCCGCTGTTTTTTTGTCCGCGACACGTACCTTAAAGCCCTGTAAATATATCGCAAGAGGGAAAAATTGTCAAGCAAGCGCAATGTTTGCCGCAAATTTGATAAAGTGTAAATTTTTTACTATATTTTTAAAATAAACAGTAAAATATTTACAGAAAACAATAATGCGGCCGCGCAGGAAATCTGCGCGGCCGCAATCAGCATTGAAAATTTATTCGTGAATTTCCTTGTCCTCATCGGGCTCGGGGAACTGCGACTTATCGTAAGCTATGCCGTTCTTATCATAGTAGTCCTTGATAGCGGCGCGGATAGCCTCTTCGGCGAGCACGGAGCAGTGCATCTTGTGTGCGGGAAGTCCGTCCAAAGCCTCGGCAACAGCCTTGTTGGTGAGCTCAAGCGCCTGCGAAAGCGGCTTGCCCTTTATGAGCTCCGTTGCCATGGAGCTGGATGCGATTGCACTGCCGCAACCGAACGTATTGAATTTGACGTCCTCTATTATGCCGTCCTTTATTTTAAGATATATCTTCATTATATCGCCGCAGCGGGCATTGCCTACCTCGCCGATACCATCGGCATCGGGAATTTCGCCTACATTGCGGGGATTTCTGAAATGGTCCATAACTTTTTCGCTGTATAAAGCCATAATATTACCTCTTTGAAAAGCTGAATTTTAAATTGGTTGCCGCCGTTGCGGCGTCATTTTCTGTTCCTCCGCACGTTATGCACGGAACGTAACTTTATTTCGGGTTGCGGACACGGTCTGTGTTGCCGCCGCGATTATATAAGATGTTTCCTTTCGCCGCTTTCAAGTTCCTTCCATACGGGGGACATGTTGCGCAGATACTCAACCACTTCAGGAACGGCCTTGATAATTCTGTCGGCGTCCTCTTCGGTGTTGTATTCGGAAAGGCTGATTCTGAGCGAACCGTGCGCAACCTCGTGGGGAAGTCCTATTGCAAGGAGCACGTGAGAGGGGTCAAGCGAACCTGAAGTGCAGGCCGAACCCGACGATGCGCATATGCCCTTGTCATCGAGGTGAAGCAGAAGACCTTCGCCCTCAATGCCCTCAAAGCACATATTTATAGTGCCGGGAAGGTGATGTTCCATACTGCCGTTCAGACGGGAATGAGGAATTTTTGTAAGTTCTGCAATTATTTTATCGCGTAGCTTTACGAGTTTTGCCGAGTTCTGAGGCATATTGGCGCAGGCCTCCTTCATAGCGGCGGCCATTGCAACTATTTCCGCCACGTTCTCCGTGCCTGCACGTTTGCCGCGCTCCTGCGCGCCGCCATCGATAAAGGAAAGAAGTCTCATCCCCTTGCGGCAATAGAGCGCGCCCGTACCCTTGGGGCCGTGGAATTTATGCGCCGAGAGCGAGAGCATATCAATGTTCTGCTCCTTTACGTTTACGGGAATATGACCTACCGCCTGCACGGCGTCAGTGTGGAAAGGTACGCCCGCCGCACGGCAGATCTCGCCGATTTCCTTTATGGGCTGAACGGTACCTATTTCGTTGTTGGCAAACATTATGGTTACAAGGCAGGTATCGGGGCGTATGGCCTCCTTTACCTGTGCTGCGGTAACAAGGCCGTCAGAGTGAACGTCCAACAACGTTACTTCAAAGCCCTCTTCCTTTTCAAGGCGTTTGAGCGTGTGAAGTACGGCGTGATGTTCAAAAGCCGTGGAAATGATGTGCTTTTTACCCTTGAGTGCGCCGAGATGGGCTGCGGAACGTATAGCCTGGTTATCGCTTTCGCTGCCGCAGGATGTGAAATAAATTTCAGAAGGCTCTGCACCGAGGCAGGCGGCAATGTCTGCACGTGCAGCTTCAAGCGCCTCCTTGGAGGCCTGTCCCAGTTCGTACAGCGACGAAGGGTTGCCATAATACTTATCGAAGAACGGCAACATAGCTTCAATGGCGGTTTTGCTCATTTTGGTGGTTGCCGCATTATCTGCATATACTTTTTCAGAGAAATCCAAGTTAGTACACCTTATGTGAATATTTAAGCGTCGCGAAAGTTATTGCCCTTTTTGGCATGCGTTATGCACTTACCGAAAAGGCTGAACAGCATCCGTATGCACGCTTTAAATTCCTACCTGTTTAGTATGATATAATTATAGAAAGAAATTCCTACGTTGTCAATAGGATTTACACACTTTCGGCAAATTATTGCAAAATTACAATATTTCAATCGCGCTGATAACAAGTAACATTTTATCCCGCCGACATCTTTTCAGCGCCCCGCGTACAATATTTACAGTCCGCATTTTACAGCTGTTTTTTATTGCGCTCCGCCTCATCTACCGTCCTGTCTCATAGACGATTTTGGCTTGTTTTAATGCATTTTTTTTGCAACAGCCATTTTTCCACACAATAAAAAATCTGACTTTCGGAAAAATGTACCCTTTATATTATTGAACATATGTTTATTTAAAGGGTAAAAATACAGCAAATGCCGCGTACGCACGAAGGCGTACACGGCATTTGCGATGAATGGAGAAAAATAGTAAAAACTCAGTTGATGGGGTGTATTTTAATTGAATAAATGCACCTTAATTGCGGCATACTGTGGCCGCAATTGTCTTTTTAATCCATTCCTTGTTCCTTGCGATTAAACACCGCTGTAAGCAGAGAAACCGCCATCGATGGGAAGAACCACGCCGGTAATGAAGCCTGCGGCCTTGTCGCTTACGAGGAAGAGCGTAGAACCTACGAGTTCTTCAGGCTCACCGAATCTGCCCATAGGGGTGCCGGCAATAATCTTGCCGGTGCGCGCCGTAGGCGTGCCATCGGGATTCCAGAGAAGAGATTTGTTCTGCGCCGTGGAAAGGAATCCGGGTGCAATTGCGTTTACGCGGATGCCGACCTTGGAGAAGTGTACGGCAAGCCACTGCGTGAAGTTGGAAACCGCTGCCTTAGCCGCAGAGTATGCGGGAATTTTGGTGAGCGGGGTGAATGCGTTCATGGAAGAGATGTTGAGAATGTTGCAACCCTTTCTGCCGATCATGTCGCGCGCGAATACCTGGGTGGGCATAAGCGTGCCGAGATAGTTGAGGTTGAATACAAACTGAATGCCTTCGTCGCTGAGGTTGAAGAACGTTTTGATTTCGTTGTTGTCCTCGTCGCCGAGTTCGAAATATTCCTTATCGGTCTGGGCCTTGGGGTTGTTGCCGCCTGCACCGTTGATAAGTATATCGCAGGGACCGAGGTCCTTTAATACCTGCTGTCTGCAATCTTCAAGTACTTTGAGGTCGAGAACGTTTGCAAAATACCCCTTTGCAATGCCGCCTTCCTTTCTGATTTCTTCTGCTGCAGCTTCTGCCTTTTCAAGCGATCTGTCCAGAAGAGCAACCTTTGCGCCTGCGGCTGCGAGTGCCCTTGAAAGTTCGGAGCAGATTATGCCGCCCGCACCGGTGACAACTGCCACCTTACCTTTTAAATCTTCAACCATTATAGGTAACTGCATAATATATGCCTCCTTGTTAATCTCTTTAATTTAGCCTTTAAGGTCTTTTTCAACTGCTTCGAACAGTCCGCTGAGATAGCATGCGCCCATGGCTCTGTCGAACAGGCCGTAGCCGGGCTTTGCATCCTCGCCCCATACATTCCTGCCGTGGTCGGGACGAACATAACCTTCAAATCCGTTCTCAACGAGCGCTTTGACGATTGCGTATACGTCTACGTTGCCGCAGCACGTCATATGGCCGTTTTCAAAGAAATCGGTATCGGACGTGTACTTGAGCTGCCTTAAATGTGCAAAATATATGCGCTTTGCGTACTTGGCCGCCATCTTGGGCAGATCGTTGAATCTGCCTGCGCCGAGCGAACCCGTGCAGAACGTTATGCCGTTGTGCTTGTTGGGTACTGCGGCGAACAGTCTGTCGTAGTCCTCTTCCCTGCCCACTATTCTGGGCAGACCAAAGATATCCCAGGGGGGATCATCGGGATGTACGGCAAGGTTGACGTCAGCCTCGTCGCATGCGGGCATTACGGCATTGAGGAAGTAAACAAAGTTTTCGAACAGCTTTTCGTGCGTCATTCCCTCGTATTCCTTCAGCAGGCCGTTGAGCTGGTCGGGAGTGTAGCTCTCATCCCAGCCGGGAAGGCGCAGATTGTGCTTATCGAGCTTGGAAAAATCGGCTTCGCTGTAGGAAAGGGACGTGGAACCGTCGCTGTGTTTGAAATAAAGATTGGTGCGGAACCAGTCGAACACGGGCATGAAGTTGTAGCATATGCACTTTACGCCCGCCTTGCCGCAATTGATAATGTTCTGCTTGTAAGCCTCAATGTACTTATCCCTTGTGGGCTTACCGAGTTTGATATCTTCATGCACGGGGACAGATTCGATAACTTCCATCTCGAGGCCTGCATTGTTGCTCAGCTCTTTGAGACGGAGAAGCTTATCCATACTCCATACCGCACCAACGGGTTCATCGTAAACCGCGGTGACAACACCCGTCATACCCTGAATCTGTTTGATGTAATTCAGAGGTATGCAGTCCTTTTCGCCGTACCAGCGAAACGTCATCTTCATAGAAATTATTCTCCTTCTTTCTTGTTGGACTTAGCAGCCTTTGCAGCCTTCTTTGCTTCTGCCGCGCGGCGCTTTTCTTCCATTTTTGCCTGATATTTAGCCTCTTCTTCTTCGTAGGAAAGGCCCTTCTTTTCGCATCTTGCTTTAAGCTCCATCTTGCGCGCTTCTTCGGAAAGCCTTTCAGCCTCTTCCTGTTCGCGGCGGAGCCTTACTTCGGGTTCAACCCACTCTATGCCTGCGGCAAGCGCCTCAGCCTTCTGACGTTCAAGTATCTGAACTCTGTCGGACTTGAGATACTTTTCAACGATGAAGAACAGCATGAGAACGGCACAAGTGATGTATACGCCCGTTTCAATCCATATATAGCATACGGTAACCATCGTAGCGTTTGCACCAGCATTGGTTATGAGGTTGAAGAATGCCTGTGCAAGAGGCGTGGTCGCTGCCATTATGGAGCTGTATATACTCATTGTAAGACCGTCGCAACGATATCCGTGCTTGGCCTCTATGTGGTCGAGAACGTCCGATATCATGGCAAGTATCATATAGCAAGCGGGCGAGGAGCCGAAGCTCTTGAGCGCTACGCCTACGCATACTACGGGGAATACGTCCGCCCAGATACCTGCGATAATGCCGCCTACGGCGCCTATGAGAAGGCCTACCATAACCACGAGACGCTTACCGTACTTGCGGGAGAGCGGCCATATGAACGCCATTGCTATTGCCATGGGAACTGCGCCGAGTACGTTTATAATCGTATTTGCGTAGTTACCGAAATCTTTGCCGTACTGAGCTACCGTGAAGTAGTTGCACGACATGTTTTTAAGCGAGCCGGAGAACTGGAAAATCAGGTAGAATATAATGATTATCCACCAGAACGCATCCGTGCCGACGCCCTTGAACTGCATGCCGATGCTTATCGACTTTTTGGGGGCGTCCTGATTTTCCAGATGGAAAGATTCTTCGGTTACCCTTTCGCGAGTGAAATAGTACTGAAGCACAACGAAAAGGAAACTTACTATGCCTATTACAATGAATGTAACGGTCCAACCGGTGAAGTTGGGGTTGTCCCAACCGCCGAGGAACAAGCTTACTATTGCGGGGAATACCATGCCGCCCGCACCCATAACGCCGAGATGAGCGAAGTTGGTGAACGATGCAATCAGTCCGCGCTGCGAGCTGTTGCGGGTAGATACGGGAACGAGCGTGCTGTTTGCCGTGTTGTACATGGGATATGCAATCGCATAATATACGTTATACGCGATAGCCGTGAGCACCATTGTGAGTACGGGTGTATCTGTTCCGTTGCCCATCGGCGCTATAAAGAGTACGATACAGCCGATTGCCAGCAGTAATGAAGAGAGAAGCATCCAGGGCCTTGCCTTGCCGGCACGGGTCTTGGTGCGCTCTATCAGCTGACCTACAAGCAGGTTGCCCGCCACTATCAGTATAGTTGAAATCAGCGGCAGCAGCGACAGGAATGTCGCGATAGGCGAACCTGCGGGAAGCTGCATTACGGTTTCGCCGTCTACAACCGTCTCAACCCTGTAATTGGCAAACAATACGTCTGTCCAATACCTGTTCAAAAAGTTCGTGAAAATACCGCTTGCAAGCAACGCGCCGAACGGGCCCAAGAAATAGCCGATTAAAAGTTCGGGCGGCTTGACGTTAGCCGACTTGACTTTGGTCGAAAAAAGCGGATTTTCAAAGATGCTTTTTTTGTTTGTTTTCTCCATCATCTTCGCTCCTTTTTTGAATATTTGCGGCAGTTATCAATTTTTGCCGCATCAAAGTCATCGTTTTCATTATACAACAAATATTCTGAAACGCAATTGCAAATTTCGCTTTAAAATATTGCGTTTTTAACAAATTATGTAAAAACCATAAATTTTATTGCAAAAAAAGTTTAAAGCATTGCATTTTCAACATATATGTGTTACAATATTTATACAATGTTCAGTTTTACATATGGCAATCTTGATTTTGCACACAAAATAGATGCTTGTTCCTCTCCTACGGAGGAATATTTCAAACATATGCACGCTTTTGCGGAAATGCTTTACCTTGTAAGCGGCGACGTTACCTATACAGTGGAGTCGGAAACGCGCAGGCTTGGACCGGGCGACCTTGTTTTCATCGCGCCGGGCAAGTACCATTTTGCCACGGTAAATCTTTCCCAATCTCCCTACGAAAGATACGTGCTTAAATTCCCCGAACTGCTGATTCCCGAATACCTTAAAACCAGTCTGTTCGCGCACGCCCCTTTCTTTGCCCCTTCGGACAGCTACGGCGACATAATCAAAGGACTTGACGGCTACGAAGAAAACTTTACGCCCGAAGAGACGAACACTCTTTTTTCGGGCGAGCTGTGCAAACTGCTTGTATTCATGAACCGTGCGGCAAGTTCGGAAAGACAGAACACCAACGAATTTATCGACAAGATAATCACCTACGTCGATTCGCACATCACGGAGAGCATAACGCTCGATTCGCTGGCATCTGCATTTCTCTTTTCCAAGTCGTACATCTGCAACGAGTTCAAAAAATACATGAAGATTCCGGTAATGCAGTACATACGCTCAAAGAAGATACTCTTCGCCCATTCACTCATTCTCAACGGGACGAAAAAGTGTGAGGCGGCAGAAAAAGTGGGATTTGCAAATTACTCCACATTTTTCAGGGCTTACCAGAAACTGCTTAAGAACAATCCCTTCCCCGACGACAAAGCGTAAACAAGCTGAAAGGCGGTATTTGCGCCATATATGCGGGTCAATTTAATTAAATACACGGGCGGAGCATTCAACTCCGCCCTTTATTATGCCCTTTTCATACGAACTCAGCCAAAAGAATAATCTGTTATGTCAGGTTGACAAAAAGTCCAAATAATTCAATGCTTCAAATGACGCTGCGTACTATAAACATGCCGCCATACCCCTCAGCCACTGCACCTTTACATACGTAACTACTGCACCTTTACATACGTATCCCAAAAACTGAACGCCTGTGCAGTCGTCAGACGCAAAACAGGTCCACTACTCTGCAGCCAACACTCCAACCATATGCGGCAGCCTTGTTTTTCTTCAATTGCCCCGCACATATTGCGCAACCAACATAAATTTTTCTGTTTTGCACAAAAAAATCATACACCGTTTTGCAAAAAGCTGACGTGTGCGAAAAACACAAAATATGTAAAAAACGCAATATTTTTAAAAATTTATGCTATTGATATTTTGCATGCCAGGGTATACAATTTATATAACAAGATGAATAAAGCATATGCGCAACGCGCTGTGCATCGGAGGAGAATAATGAGAACAGTAGTCAACATCAACCCCGACTGGAAATTTATAAAGGCGAACGTGGCACCCGATCAGGCTGACGTTGCCGAAGGCGTTCAGCTCGACCTTCCCTTTACCTGGAACGGTAAGGAC
This sequence comes from Candidatus Coproplasma excrementavium, assembly GCA_018715195.1. Taxonomy (GTDB): domain Bacteria; phylum Bacillota; class Clostridia; order Christensenellales; family Borkfalkiaceae; genus Coproplasma; species Coproplasma excrementavium. Next base: position 9,352 of record DVMA01000071.1, read on the forward strand.
GGTCAGGACGGCGGCGGCGACTATTACAGGGGCACCTGCCTTTTCGTAAAGCACTTTGCCGCACCCGCAAAAGGCGAGGACGAAAGAGTTTACCTTGAATTCAAGGGCGTCAACTCCTCCGCGCGCGTTCTGCTCAACAAAAAAGAGGTATGCACGCACGACGGCGGCTACTCCACCTTCCGCGCAGACATAACCGACCTGCTTGAATCTGACAACGAACTGCTTGTTTACGTTGACAACAGCAAGACGGAAAAAGTATATCCCCAGACGGCAGACTTTACATTTTACGGCGGCATATACCGCGACGTAAACCTCATCACAGTTAACAAAAACCACTTCGACCTTGATTTCTTCGGTGCGCCCGGCATAGCCATCACCCCCAAGGCTGACAAGGAGTGCACGGTTAAAGTTGACGCATACGTAAGCGGCGAGGGCGAAGTTAAAGTTATTATAAAAGACGCCGAAGGCAAGATTGTTGCCGAGGGCAAGAACGGCGAAACGCTCACCGTAGAAAACGCTCACCTCTGGGACGGCATAAAAGACCCCTACCTTTACAGCGCGACGGCGACCCTTTCCGTGAACGGCGTTGAAGTTGACAAACTTGAAAAGAAGTTCGGCTTCAGAAGCTTCTCCATAGACCCGAAAAAGGGCTTCATATTAAACGGCAGAGTTTATCCCCTTCGCGGCGTATGCAGACATCAGGACAGACCCGGCATAGGCAACGCGCTCACCAAGGCAATGCATGAAGAGGATATCGCCATCATCAAAGAGATAGGCGCCAACACTCTGCGTCTTGCGCACTACCAGCACGACGATTACTTTTATGACCTCTGCGACGAGGCAGGTCTTGTAGTATGGGCGGAAATCCCCTATATTTCCCGCCATATGCCCGAGGCCAACGCCAATGCCGAATCGCAGATGAAAGAGCTTGTATATCAGCAGTACAACCACGCCTGCATAGTTATGTGGGGCATTTCCAACGAAATCACGATGTACGGCAAGCACAAAAAGGATATGCTTGAGTTCCACAAAAAGCTCAACGACCTCGTTCATCAGCTTGACCCCACCCGCCTTACCACCCTTGCGGTATTTGCAATGGCAGGCCCCATGAACAAGACGGCGCACATCACCGACGTGGTTGCCTGGAACCTTTACCTCGGTTGGTACGTTCCCGGTTTCTTCCTCAACGATATATGGATTTCGCTGTTCCATATGCTCTATCCCAACCGTTGCCTCGGCTACTCGGAGTACGGCGCGGAATGCATGCCCAACCTTCACTCCAAACATCCCAGACGCGGCGACAACTCTGAAGAGTATCAGGCAAGCTACCACGAATTTATGCTCCGCTGCTTCAACCGTCACCCCTATATGTGGGGCACGTACGTATGGAACATGTTCGACTTTGCCGCCGATGCAAGAAACCAGGGCGGCGAACCCGGCATGAACCACAAAGGCCTTGTTACCTTTGACAGAAAGACGAGAAAGGACAGCTTCTACATCTATAAAGCATACTGGAGCGACGAAAAGTTTGTACACATCGCAGGCAAGCGCTTTGCAAACCGTACGGGCGGCACTACCACCGTCAAGGTTTACACCAACTGCGGCAATGTAGAGCTTTACAACAACGGCAAGAAAGTTGAATGCAGAAAAATCAAGGACGGACACATATTCCTGTTCAAGATTGCACTTGAAGCAAACAACGAACTGCGCGCCGTAAGCGGTGACTGCCACGACGAATGCGTTCTGCACAAGGTTGACAAACCCGACCCCGCTTACAAACTGCACGTTCATTCCGAAACGCAGAGCTGGCAGAAATAATTGCCGCCCTCATAAAAAGCTTTTACTGTTGCAGGCAATAAGTTTAAATGTAAAATTTTTACAGTTTAATTAAAATACTCCGTAAAAAATTTACTGATTATTTAAAAAGAATCTTCGGGAAGAAGATTCAGGCATAAACAATGACCTGATTGCTGCTTTATCACTAAAATGTGACCTGCTCGGCAATGGAGTGACTCAAAAGGCAACAAGCCGCCGAAACATATTTTTAAAGCCGCTTGATGAATTTAAAAAGATACGCCTTTGAAGCGTTAAAATTTTCCTCCCTATTAAAAGTTTTTAAGCACAGGCCCCCGAAACTTGTTTCGGGGGCCTATGCTTTTTGTTTTACAAAGTTTCAATGTCAGAAACTTATAATTCAAAGCCATAATCAGGCCTTATTGCGGGCAGAAGTATTTATTGTGCGCAGCGCACAACAAACAGCGTTCATACCGTTGACTTATGCGGCGGCGCGGGATATAATATTCCGAGTAAGAATTTGCAGAAAAGCTTTCTCACGGAGATAAAAATGCAGTCGCTGAAAGAATTATACAAAATCGGTCGCGGTCCTTCAAGCTCGCACACGATAGGCCCTGAAAGGGCTTCAAAACTTATGAAATCGCGCTGGCCGGGCGCAGATAAATTTGTGGTCACTCTGTACGGCTCGCTTGCACTGACGGGAAAGGGACACAATACCGACGTTGTGATTAAAAAGACGC
>DVMA01000072.1 GCA_018715195.1 Candidatus Coproplasma excrementavium
GAAAGATAAACATTCTTACCAAGGATATTTACAACCGTATAGCCGCAGGCGAGGTGGTGGACAGACCCTATTCCGCACTCAAAGAGCTTGTGGAAAATTCTCTCGACGCGGGTGCTACCGAGATTTCTATATATATAGAAAAGGGTGGCAAGCAACTCATAAAAGTATGTGATAATGGTTGCGGTATTGAAGAGGACGATATGCGCAAGGCCTTCATACCGCACGCCACAAGCAAGGTTGCGCGCGTGGAGGACCTGGACGACATAACCACTCTCGGTTTCCGCGGCGAGGCGCTTGCCAGCATTTCCTCCATTTCAAAGACGGAGATTGTATCGGCTACCGAAGGTCACACGGCTTGCAGAGTGGTCTGCGAGGCGGGTTACACGGGCAAGACCGAACCCGCCGCGCTCGATAAGGGCACTGAGGTTTCAGTACACGACCTTTTTTACAATACGCCCGTGCGTGCAAAATTTTTAAAGACGGACAAGGCGGAAGAGGGCGACATACAGAACTTTGTTTCCCGCTTTATTCTCGGCAATCCGTCTGTTGCGTTCAAGTACTATGCGGACGGCAAACTCAAACTGCAGTCATTCGGCAACGGTCTGGACGAGGCGGTTGCGCAAGTCTACGGTGCGAAAGTAATTCCGCAGTGCTTTAAAATAAATGCCGAAAGAAACGGCATAAAAATTCACGGTTTCATAGGCAATCAGAACTATTTCAAGCCCAATAAGAGCTACCAGAGTCTGTTTCTAAACGGCAGGTATATCATAAACAACATAATTAATTCGGCCATAACCAATGCCTATGCCAGCTACCTTATGAAGAGGCAGTACCCCTTTTATGTGTTGTTTGTGGATGTCCCGCACGATATGGTGGACGTCAACGTTCATCCCAACAAGGCTGACGTGCGCTTTACCGATGGCAGACTTATTTACGGCGCTGTGTATTCTGTTATTTCGGGCGTGCTTGACGGTACTGCACGGGCGGCGGACTTTGTTGTGGACGCGGTGCGCATACCCGAGATAAAGTCGTCATATTCCGCGGAACAGACTTCGGTATTTTCTTCGGGCGAGCAGATAAGTCTTTCGAAGGACGGTCAGGCCAAAGCTTATGAAGGCGCGGCGGAAGCAAACAAGGCGCAGATTGGTGTTTCAGACGCTCAATCTGTGCAGAATGAAGCTGTAAATCTGGTTTCAGAAAGTTCGCCCGTGCAGGGTTCGGGAAGTACTTCCGTATCGGGTGCAGGTAAGGAAGCTGATTCTGTTAAGAGCGTTGATTCTGTCAAGTCGGCTGAAAACCAGAGTTTTGCCGAAGAAGTTTTTTCCGACCTCGGCAATGTGCACAAAGTGCCCGATGAAAATGTCTCCAGACCCGCGGCTCCGCTTGATAAACTCTTTGCGGAAGATAAAAAGAGTGCAAATAAGTCGGATGAGCTATCCGCATATGAAAATTATGCCGCTCCCGATTTCGTTGACCGCGAAAAGAAATATCCCGTATACGCCTACTATTCCGACCTCGGCTCAAAGAATGTGATAGGCGTGGGCGCATCTCTCTACGATACTGAAAAGACTGCCGACTTTATGTCGGACGGCGCAAAAAATCAGTCGCCGCAGAAATCGTCCCAAGATAAAATAGACTGCAACCAGTTTGTGTACAAGGGCAATCTGTTCAATACCTACCTCATATATGAATCGGGGGACGGCGTCTATCTTGTAGACCAGCACGCCGCGCACGAAAGACTTATTTACAATCGTTTCAAGGCGCAGATGGCGGACAGAAACGTGCCCAGGCAGGGCATGCTTGTGCCGTATATCTTAAGCCTCACTCCCGTGGAAAACACGTTTATGGAAGAAAATCTTTCCGTAATACGTGAAATGGGTTTTGATATAGAGCCTTTCGGCTTTAATTCGTACCGTGTATGCGAGGTTCCTGCCGATCTTAAGGATATTGATCTCCGCGCGTTTTTCGATGAAATTTTCTCCGATATAGTCGGAATGAAGTCCATAAAAATGGAGGACATCTTAAAGGATAAGATAGCAATGTCTGCCTGCAAGCACGCCGTAAAGGGCGGAATGCAACTTACAAGGCAGGAGGCTGACGGTCTGCTCAGAGAAATGAATTACGATATGGGCATGAAGTGCCCTCACGGCAGGCCTGTAGCGGTAAAGCTTACAAAATATCAGATTGAAAAGATGTTCAAAAGGATAGTATGATGCCGCAGGTGCTTGTAATTTGCGGCGCAACCGCCACGGGAAAAACTGCGCTTGCCGCAGAGTGTGCAAAAATTCTTGGAAGTGCGGTCATTTCCGCCGATTCGCAGCTTGTATACAAGGGACTTGACATTGGTACGGCAAAGCCTTCCGAAGAGGAAAAACTCGGCGTCAGGCACTATATGATAGACGTGGCGGAGCCTTCTTCGCAGTACTCTGTATCAGACTATCAGACTGCCGCTCTGCCCGTTGTGGAACGGTACGTCAAAGAAGGGAAAATCCCCGTAATATGCGGCGGAACAGGTTTTTATATAAATTCATTGCTGTTTGAAATGAGTTACGGTCACGTGGCCGCCGCGCCCGCCGTGCGCGAAAAGTACGAAAAAATGGCTATTACAGAGGGTAAAGAGGCCGTCTTTGCCATTCTTGAACGTGAAGACCCCGAGGCGGCAGCAAAACTTCATCCCAACGATTTAAAGCGCGTCATACGCGCCCTTGAGATAAAGGAGGCAGGCGGAATAAAAAAATCTGACCTGCACGACGAAAACATTCCGCGCTTTACCTATCTTGCGGTATGCATCGATTATCCCAGGGAGCAGCTGTACGAAAGAATAAATCTCCGCGTGGACAAGATGTTCGAAAACGGACTTTTAGACGAGGTGCAGGGACTTTTGGCTGAAGGCATAGACGAAAACTATCGCTGTATGCAGGCGATAGGATATAAAGAAGTGCTTGAATGTCTGAAAAATGGCCTTTCGCAAAGTACTATGCGTGACATAATCAAACAAAATACGCGCAGATACGCCAAAAGGCAGATAACTTTCTTTAAAAAGATGCCTCATCTTGTGCATCTCGCTCCAGAGGAAGCTGTCGCCGAAAACGTTATTGCCCTTTTAAAAGACGGTAATGTTTAAAAAAGGCAGTTTGGCGTTTTCAGATTGCTTTTGCGGCGGTGCTGTTGCGTTGTTTGTTGTGCGCTTTTTATTTGAAAACATCTTTGTAAGCGGCAGAATATTTTGCTCTGTTAAAATTTGTTCTGTTAAATATTTACAAGCGAAAATTTATAAGGGAAAAGGATGAAAATTTTTTGACGGGAAGTTGGTCTTTCTATGGATACACAAAAAAATTTTGACAAGATAAAGTATATAAAGGACTGTGAAAGCAGACTTAAATCAAAGTTTGATTATATAGACGAGGTCGCGCTCTTCAATCAGAGCAAGGTGTGCGAAGCGTTTGCGCATAATCGCATTGCCGCCCGTCATTTTGTGGGAACTACGGGCTATGGTTACGGAGACGAGGGCAGGGACTGTCTTGGTCAGGTCTTTGCCGATGCATTCGGCGCAGAGGCTGGCATAGTTTCTCCGCACATTCTTTCGGGTACTCACGCGCTCACCGTTGCACTTTTCGGGCTTCTCCGTCCGGGTGACACGCTCTTCTGTGTCAGCGGCCTTCCATATGATACCATAAGGGGTGTAATTTATGGTGAGGGCAACGGTTCTTTAAAAGATTTCGGTGTTAAATTTGATTGCTGCGAGTTGACTTCTGACGGCAAGTTTGATTTTACGGCCATAAAAAAGGGCCTTTCTGAAGCGACGGTCGTCTACATTCAGCGTTCGCGCGGGTATGAGCTGCGTGACGCCTTCTCTGTGGACGAAATTGGCAAAGTATGCGCTTTTGTACGCGAAAATGGTTTCAAAGGCTGTATTTTTGTAGATAACTGCTATGGCGAATTTGTTGAAAAGCAGGAACCCGTCCAGGTTGGCGCGGATATAATTGTCGGTTCGCTCATAAAAAATCCGGGCGGCGGACTTGCCCAGACGGGCGGATACATCTGCGGCGGGGAAAAATATATCGATATGATAGGAAAAAGGCTCACAGCGCCTTCGATAGGCCTTGAGGTGGGTTCGCACGCGCTCGGATATCAGTATTACTACCAGGGATTTTTTCTTGCGCCGCACACGGTGGCGCAGGCGCTTAAATGTAGTCTTCTCATAGGCGAGGCAATGGCTGGGCTTGGATATAAAAATTATCCCGCAATCGACACTGTTCCCCACGATATCACCCGCGCGATAGAGTTCGGCGACGCGGATAAAATGATAAATTTTATAAGGGAAGTGCAGTATGCCTCTCCTGTGGACGGCTTTGTAACCTGTGAGCCGTGGGATATGCCTGGCTATGACGACCAGATTATAATGGCGGCGGGCACATTTGTTTCGGGTGCCTCGATAGAGCTTTCTGCAGACGGTCCCGTCAAGCCGCCCTATATAGCATATTTCCAGGGCGGACTTACTTATGAGCACGGAAAATACGCGCTGCTCAAAATACTTGATAAACTTGTTTAAAACTGTATGCGGGACGGCTCTGCCGCCTCGCATTTTAATATGACTGCGTCTGATATTATATTCAGATTGAAAAAAATTGTGCTTAAACAGTTGACTTAAAGCGCAGTTTAAGTATTACAATTCGCTTGAATAAAACATTGCGGCGGAGGAGTTTATATGGACTATTCAGAAAAAGCGGCGGAATACCTTATGCGTGCGTTCGGAGAAAAAACGGACTCAATCAGCGTGACCGACCCAGAATTTTATTCTTTTTTCACTAATTTTGCTTTCGGGGAGGTGCCTTCCGACAGCACTCTCGACGAAAAGACCAGACATATTTGCATACTTGCCGTACTTCTCGGCTGCGGCGGCTGTGACGAGTTTGAAAGGATGCTTTCAGCCGCGCTCGCATGCGGAGTTACGGCGGCGGAGGCGAGGGAGACGGTTTACCAGGCTGCGGCGTACCTCGGAATCGGCAGGGTAAGGCCGTTTTTTGAAAAAATGAACAAAGTGTTCTGCTCCATAGGACTTAAACTTCCCCTTGAGGATGAGGGTACGACCACGCCCGCAACGCGTCTTGAAGAGGGGAATAAGGCGCAGATTGAAATTTTCGGCGAGGGAATGCGTGAATTCTGGAAAAATGCTCCCGCGGACAGAGCGAACATTAACATGTGGCTTGCCGACAACTGTTTCGGCGATTATTACACGCGCGGCGCGCTAGGTTACAGACAGCGCGAACTGATAACGTTCTGTTTTCTGTATGCGCAGGGCGGATGTGAACCGCAACTTGCAAGTCATATAAAGGGAAATCTCAGCGTCGGAAACGACAGGGAAACGCTCATTCAGGTAGTCCTTCAATGCGTGCCGTATATCGGTTATCCCCGCAGTCTGAACGCATTGTCTGCCATTGACAGTGCAACAAAAGATTAAAAGGTTTTTGCAGGCTTACTTTTTCAGAGAAAGTGATTTACAGCACTGATATTCAGAATAATTCTGATAAAAATGAAAGGCCGCGCAGGCATTGCCTGCGCGGCCTTTCAATATATTTTAAGTTTATCGTTTATCAATACATTCCGCCCATGTCGGGGTTGGGTGCCGCGGGAGCGGGAGGAGTGGGTATATCGGTTACGATGCTTTCGGTGGTGAGCAGGGTTGCCGCAACGGAAGCCGCGTTCTGAAGTGCGGAACGGGTAACCTTGGTGGGGTCGATTATGCCGCTTGCAACCATATCGGTGTACTCGTCTTTGAGCGCATCGAAGCCGTAGTTGGGCTTTTTGGAGTTGAGGATGTTGTTGACTATTACAGAACCGTCCAGACCTGCGTTTTTGGCTATCTGACGAACGGGCTCTTCTATGGCGCGGAGAACTATCTTTGCGCCCGTCTTTTCATCGCCTTCAAGCTTGTTGACAAGCTTGGTTATCTCGGGTATGCAGGAGAGAAGGGTAGTGCCGCCGCCGGGAACGATGCCCTCTTCGACAGCCGCACGGGTAGCGGAAAGCGCGTCCTCTATGCGGAGCTTCTTTTCCTTCATTTCGACTTCGGTAGCTGCGCCTACGTTGATTACGGCTACGCCGCCTGCAAGTTTTGCAAGACGCTCCTGAAGTTTTTCTTTATCGTAATCGGAAGTGGTCTCGGCAATCTGTGCCTTGATGGAGGCAACCCTTGCCTTGATGTCTTCGCTCTTGCCTGCGCCGTTGATGATGGTGGTGTTTTCCTTGTCAACCTTTACCTGAGCGGCTCTGCCGAGCATATCGGGAGTTACGTCCTTGAACTCGTAGCCGAGGTCGGAGGAAACAACCGTACCGCCGGTAAGAATGGCGATATCTTCGAGCATAGCCTTTCTTCTGTCGCCGAAGCCGGGAGCCTTTACCGCAACGCAGTTGAGCACGCCCTTGAGTTTGTTGACGATGAGTGCGGCAAGCGCGTCGCCTTCAACGTCCTCGGCGATGATGAGAAGCCTTGCGCCCTGCTGAGCTATGGGTTCGATTATGGGAAGTATCTCCTGGAGGGAAGATATCTTTTTATCGGTGATGAGGATGTAAGGATTGTCGAGTACGGCTTCCATCTTTTCGGTATTGGTAACCATGTAAGCGGAGGCGTAGCCTCTGTCGAACTGCATGCCTTCAACGGTGGTGAGTTCGGTGGTCATGGACTTGCCTTCTTCGATGGTGATAACGCCGTCCTTGCCGACAATTTCCATAGCGTTTGCAATGAGTTCGCCTATGGATTCATCGCCTGCGGAGATGGAGGCAACCTGTGAAATACTCTTTTTGCTTTCAACGGGTTTGGAAATGGACTTAATCTTTTCTACGGCAACGTCAACGGCTGCGGCAATGCCCTTTTTAAGTATTATGGGGTTAGCGCCTGCGGCAAGGTTCTTGAGTCCTTCGCGTATGATTGCCTGAGCGAGCAGCATAGCGGTAGTGGTACCGTCGCCTGCAACGTCGTTGGTCTTGGTGGAAACTTCCTTTACGAGCTGTGCGCCCATGTTTTCGAACGGGTCTTCAAGCTCTATTTCTTTCGCGATGGTAACGCCGTCGTTGGTGATGAGGGGTGCGCCGAACTTCTTGTCGAGCACAACGTTCCTGCCCTTGGGGCCGAGAGTTATTTTAACGGTATCGGCTATTACGTTTACGCCCTTTTCGAGAGCTTTTCTCGCTTCGTCGCCGTATTTAATCTGTTTAGCCATTTTAAGTCCTCCTGATTATTCAACTATCGCCAGAATATCGCTCTGACGAATGATGGTATATTCTTTGCCGTCAATCTTTACTTCCGTTCCGCTGTATTTGGAAAGAAGTACTTTGTCGCCGGGTTTAACCTGCATCTTTATTTCTTTACCGTCAACAATGCCGCCGGGGCCGACCGCGATTACCGTGCAGGTAGCGGGTTTTTCCTGGGCAGCGGCGGTAAGAATTATGCCGCCCTTGGATTTTTCCTCAGCTTTGACGGGTTCTACTACAACTTTGTCGAACAAAGGTTTTATGTTCATAAAAGTTCCTCCGATAAACTTATAATTTTCGTACATTATCTTTATAAACGACGGCAATTAAAGTTAAACATATTCTTATAAAAAATTGCATTTCGCGGAAAAATATGCTACAATAAACGCGATTAACAGTGGAGCTTATTTCAGCTTATGGATAAATGGGATAAAAGATTTATGACGCTTACCGAGCATATCGGCGGATGGTCAAGCTGTTGCAAGAGCAACAGGCACGTCGGCGCGGTGATAGTGCGCGACAAGCGCATAATAGCGACCGGTTACAACGGCGCTCCTCAGGGCATAAAGAGCTGTGTGGACAAGGGCGAATGCCTCAGGGAAAAGATGGGCATAAAGAGCGGCACAATGCAGGAAATCTGCTACGCCGTGCACGCCGAACAGAATGCGATAATTCAGGCGGCAAGGGTAGGTTCCAGCGTGGAGGGGTGCACTCTGTACTGCACGCACCAGCCTTGCGTCATATGCGCAAAAATAATAATCAATTCGGGCATAAAGCGCGTCGTGTATAAGGAAGGCTACCCCGACGATTTTTCGGTAAAACTTTTCAACGAGGCGAACGTTACGCTTGAAAAATTTTCCGATCTTGAGGAAAATTAAGGAGAATATCAATGAAAAACCCTATCGTTACAATAGAAATGGAAAACGGCAAAAAGATTGTTGCCGAACTCTACCCCGATAAGGCTCCCAACACGGTCAACAATTTCATAAGCCTTGCAAACAGCGGGTTTTACGACGGGCTTGCCTTTCACAGAGTAATACAGGGCTTTATGATACAGGGCGGCGACCCCGCGGGCAACGGTACGGGCGGCCCCGGATACTGCATAAAGGGCGAATTTGCAATAAACGGCTTTAAGGACAACGACATAAAACACTTGCGCGGAGTGCTTTCGATGGCGCGCGCAATGATGTACGACAGCGCAGGTTCGCAGTTCTTCATAATGCACGAAAACGCCTCGCATCTCGACGGCCAGTACGCCGCGTTCGGTAAGGTAATCGAGGGTATGGACGTCGTTGACGAAATCGCTTCCGTACGCACCGATTTCAGGGATAAGCCGCTTAAGCCGCAGATAATGAAAAAGGTCACCTGCGAAACTTTCGGCGTAAACTATCCCGCGCCCAGAAAGGTCTGAAAATGTCGCAGAATAAACTGCTTGTAATAATAATTTCCTCGTTCGTTGCGGCGGCGCTCGTGTGCATAGCCGTGGGGCTGGGGTTATATTTTACGGCGATAAACCTCCCCGCCTCGGCAGAGGGAAGGGGCGTGCGCGTCCTTGCGGGAGTGGTTGTGCTTGCCGTGGGCGGCATAAGCGGAATCTTTTCGCTCGCCGCGCTTGCGGTGGTGCTTATAAAGCACTTTATATCAGGAAAAAAATAAATTTTATCGCAATATATACTTTTGGAGAATTTTATGGCAGATTATACCGTTTACGAAAATCCCCTCATAACCAGATACGCCGGCAGGGAAATGAGTGAAAACTTTTCCGACCTCAAGCGTTTCAGACTCTGGAGAAAGTTGTGGATAGCTCTCGCCGAATCTGAAATGGAGCTTGGACTCAACATAACCAAATCCCAGGTCGACGAAATGAAAAAATACGCCGACGACATCAATTTCGATGTCGCTGAAAAGTACGAACACGCCGTGCGTCACGATGTAATGGCTCACGTAAAGGCATTCGGCGACCAGGCAAAGTCCGCGGCTCCCATAATTCACCTCGGCGCTACCAGTTGCTTTGTCGACTGCAATTCCGAGCTGATAATAATGTACGATGCGCTCGGCATAATAAAGACCAAGCTCGTCAACGTAATGGATAAGCTCCGTGCGTTTGCGCTCAAATACAAGGATATGCCCACGCTCGGTTTCACGCACCTTCAGCCTGCACAGCTGACTACGGTCGGCAAGCGCGCTACGCTGTGGCTGCAGGACCTTGAAATGGACTACAACAATCTTGAAAATCTGCTTGCGTCGTTCAAGCTCCGCGGCGTAAAGGGTACAACCGGAACGCAGGCAAGTTTCATGGAGCTGTTCAACGGTGACGAAAATAAGGTCAAAGAGCTTGAAAAGAGAGTCGTTGCCAAGATGGGCTTCGATAAGGTTTACGGCGTAACCGGCCAGACCTATCCCAGAAAGTTTGACTACAACGTTCTTTGCGTGCTTTCGCAGATGGCGCAGAGCGCATATAAATTCTCCAACGATATACGTATTCTTCAGAATATGAAAGAGATAGAAGAGCCGTTCGAAAAATCGCAGATAGGTTCTTCGGCAATGGCGTACAAGCGCAATCCCATGCGCAGCGAACGCATCGGCTCGCTTGCAAGGTTTGTGATATCTCTTCCCATGAACAGCGCAATCACGGCGGGCACGCAGTGGTTCGAGCGCACTCTGGATGACTCTGCAAACCGCAGAATAGTAAACGCGCAGGCATTCCTCGCGCTGGACGGAATACTCAATATCTATATGAACGTTTCGGAAAATCTTGTCGTTTACGATAAGGTAATAGCAAGGCACATTGCAGCAGAACTTCCGTTCATGGCTACCGAAAACATAATGATGGAGTGCGTAAAGGCCGGCGGTAACAGACAGGAACTGCACGAAAGAATACGCGTTCTTTCAATGGAGGCAGGCAAAAACGTAAAGGTCAACGGCGGTGAGAACAACCTTATCGAACTTATAAAGGCTGACGATATGTTTGCCGCCGTAAAGGACAAGCTCGACGAAATTCTTGACGCCAGGAAGTTCATCGGCCGTGCGCCTTCGCAGGTTACCGAGTTCATTGCCAATGAAATTGACCCGATTCTCGCAGCCAACAGCGCTGTGCTCGGAAAGAAGGGAGAAGTAAAGGTTTAAAAACATATTTGCCCGCCGCAAAATACATAAAGCGGCGGGCAGAGTGTTGCTTATTCAAAGTGACGAGGTTATTAAAATACATAAATGGATAAACCTAAAATAGATAAACGCAAGCTGCGCGTACTTTTTATCGATTGCCTTATAATGGTGGGGCTTGCGCTGCTTTTCGCCTTCAATTACGAACTTTTCATAATTAAAAACCAGTTTGCACCGGCGGGCTTCAACGGTATCGCCACCATGATAGAATACCTTACGGGGTTCAGCGTCGGTTACTTCACGCTTATCATAAACGTGCCGCTCTGCATTTTCTCATTCTTCTTTATATCCAAAGATTTTGCAATAAAGACCGCTGTATTTTCCGTGGCATACGCGCTCTTTGTACTGTTGCTCGGCGGAATAGACCTCAGTGCCTTCCAGTATGATGCCCAGGGCGTGGATACCATTTTCCCCTCGCTTATAGCGGGCGCGTTGGGTGGCTTTGTATACGGCATAGCCTTCCGCCGCAATTCATCCACGGGCGGTGCGGATATCGTGGCAAAGTATGTCAGCATCCGCGACCCCATGCTCAACTTCTTCTGGATAAACTTTGTAATAAATGCCGCAATAGCCGTCGGTTCATACTTCGTATATACCGAAACGGGCGAGGGCGGGGAGATTATATATAATTACAAGCCCGTATGCCTGTGCATGCTGTACTGCTTCCTTTCAAGCTATGTTGGCAATGCCATAATAAAGGGCTCTAAGACGGCTTACAAGTTCTTTATCGTTACTACGCACGCAGAAGAAATCGATGCCGAAATTATCGATAAACTTCATCACGGCGCAACAAAATTGCAGGCTAAGGGCGTATACAGCAACGGTGACCGCACGGCTATCGTCTGCGTTGTGAATAAGCGTCAGCTTGTCGATTTCAGAAATATTCTTAAAAAGTACGACGATACTTTTGCCTTTGTGGAAACGGTAAACGAAACCTTCGGCTCGTTTGCAAGGGTAAAATAACTCTGCATTTTAAAAGCCTGCATAAATGTTAAATCGGTCAGAAGTCTATAACTTCAATCGTTTGGCATAAATACTTTGTCTTTGTAAATGTTCCGTTAAAGGTCAGAGTTACGGAATAGCAATCGTTGCGGAACGGATAAAAGTCAACTTAACATAAGTGTTTCCGCCGATTGCGTTTTGCGCAAACGGCCGCGAAAGCGGCAGTAGTTGCGTGTTTTTATGTCAGAAAACAAAAAAGCAATCTGTCATAAACA
>DVMA01000011.1 GCA_018715195.1 Candidatus Coproplasma excrementavium
CGCGCGGCTTTGCCGCGCGCCGCTTTTATATTGCATCTTAAGTTAAATGAAATGTACTCTCTGACATAGCGAAAAAGCATTTCTGTTAAATACGATTTAATGATTATTTAAAAAGGACCACGGCGTGGATAATACCGCTTTATGTGCGCCGTGTCGTAATAAAAAAACTTGTTTTTTTGTACACAGTTTGTAAATTCGGCACAAAAGTGTGCTGTACGCGCCCGCCGTACACTTTTGTTGACAGAACGTATCATTTTTTTTATAATATAAGTATGTATGAGGAGTTTGTACGCTCCGCGGCCTACTGGGGAGCGGACGCCATGCAAAAACTTTATTCGGCTAAAATAGCGCTGTTCGGCGTAGGCGGTGTAGGCGGCTGGTGTGCGGAAGCTCTCGCCCGCAGCGGAGTCGGCAATATCGACCTGTTCGACGGCGACTGCGTAAGTCTTTCAAATATCAACCGTCAGGCGGTGGCTCTTCATTCCACAATCGGAATGCCAAAGGCTGAAGTCATGGCCGCGCGCATTCGTGACGTAAATCCCGCCGCAAATGTGGGTGCGTTCAATATATTTATTGATGAATCAAGCATATCTGCCGTCCGATTTGAGCAGTACGACTATGTTCTGGACGCTATAGATACAGTAACTTCCAAAGTCTTAATTGCCGAAAGGTGCGTAAAAGAAGGCGTACGGGAGGTTATGTGCATGGGTACGGGCAACAAAAAAGATATAACATCCTTTCGCGTTGCCGATATATCAAAAACTTCCGTCTGTCCCCTCGCGCGCGCCGTGCGCACGCTTCTCAGAAAGAGGGGAATAGAAAGCGGAATAAAGGCAGTATTTTCCACCGAACTTCCTGCAAAGAACCTGGTGGAGGACGAGCCTTCGTCGCGGCATATTCCCGCGTCAATTATATTTGCACCCGCTGCCGCGGGGCTTATTATGGCACAGACTGCCGTAACCGACATAATTGAAAAAAACTGAAAAAGAGCGGCATATATGCCGTAACTATTAAAAATATAAGCACACTGAAAGGGCGCCGATGATAGAAAAAGACGATAAAAAAGCTTGGGTGGAACGCTCAATCATAACCAAATTCCGTAAGGGTATATGGGGCCCCTTTTTGCAGGCGCTTAAGGTGTATAAACTTATTGCCCCCGGCGATAAAATTGCCGTCTGCATTTCCGGCGGCAAGGACTCAATGCTTCTTGCCAAACTCATGCAGGAGCTTAAAAAGCACAGCGATTATGAGTTTTCGCTGGAATTTATCTGCATGGACCCGGGCTATAACGCCGAAAATCTTGAAAGAATAAAGTATAACGCCGCATTGCTCGGCGTATCCGTTAAGTTCTTCAAATCGGATGTATTCGAGGCTGCTGAAATTGTCGGCGGCGATTCACCCTGCTATATGTGCGCACGAATGAGGCGCGGATATCTGTATGCGCGTGCCGAGGAGCTGGGTTGCAACAAGATAGCGCTAGGACATCACAGAAGCGATGTGATAGAAACTACGCTCATGGGAATGTTCTACGGAGGACAGATTCAGGGAATGTTGCCAAGGCTTAAAAGCAATAATTTCAAAAATATGGAGCTTATCCGCCCCATGTACTGCATCTCGGAAGAGGATATAGGACATTGGCGCGACTATAACGGACTGGAATTTATTGCCTGCGCGTGCAGTTTTACGCAGAAACTTGCGCAGAGCGGGCAGGCACGCTCTGTACGCGCCGAAATGAAGGAACTGGTCGCTCAGCTCAAAAAGCGCAATCCCGACGTAGAAAAGAGTATTTTCAAAAGTCTGCATAACGTTCAGCTCGACACCCTGCCCGAATATAAGGCGTGCGGCGTAAAGCACAGCTTTCTTGAAAGGTTTGATGACGGTTCTGCAGATTAAAAGAGCGACACATATGCAACGATAAACGGCTCGATTATTGTCATAAATCGGGCAAAAGGCTGACTGTCTGCAATAAAGTGCAAGGCAAAAGAGCGGCACATATGCCGCAACTAACAATGTTATTTGCGCCGCAAGGCGTGAAAATACATATTCAAGGAGATTATAAAATGTCTTATCCCGTAACTGTACTCGAAGAAGGCAAGATCCAGATCGGCGGTTGGGTTTATACTGTAAAAGAACTCAAGGCCAGCTGGAAGCTCACTTACAACATGGGCAACATGGAAGTCGTTATCAACGTTCCCAAGGCAACTGCCGCAGACGTAAACGAACTTCAGGCAAAACTTCAGGAAAAATTCTGATTTTTTCCCAAAACAACTTCGGAGGGCCGCGCATAACCTGCGCGGCCCTCTTTTTGTGTAAAGCCTGCAGATAATTTATGTTTCTGAAAAATAAGCGGCTTTTAAAGGGTTGAGTGCGCTCCATATGCGCGATATTTTGTTGCGGGAGGCACGCTCTGCATTAGGAAATAAAAAATCGGGACAAACCCTTGACAAGCCCGCCCGCGCGGTGGTATTATCAATATATGAATATTCGCAGACTTGTTCTGCGGAAATGCTGAGTGCGGAGGCGCGCTATGAAAAATTTAATTTCCTCTGCAATTTTATACGCAATGATGTGCCGCTATATGTATACATATATAGCGGAATAATGTCGTGCGTTGAATCAAGCCGAAAGAATGTAACTTATATGGCAGGCGCGTTCAACAGTGGACGCAGCCTGCTTTTTTTATATAATTTTTTGCCGCGCAGGCAATCAGGATGATGAGGTAACTAAAAATGCAGAAAAGACCATACCGTTTTGAAACTCTTGCAATTCACGCGGGTCAGGAACAGCCCGACCCCGCAACGGGCGCACGCGCCGTACCTATATATATGACCACGTCGTACGTGTTTAAAGACAGCGCGCAGGCCGCTGCAAGGTTTGACCTTAAGGAGGAGGGCAATATATATACCCGCTTGCAGAACCCTACTACCGACGTGCTAGAAAAGCGCGTCGCCGCGCTTGAAGGCGGCGTGGGCGCACTTGCGGTAGCCAGCGGTTCGGCCGCCATAACATACGCCATTCAGAACATTGCAACCTGTGGCGACCACGTGGTTGCGGCGGCAAATTTATACGGCGGAACGCACAATCTTCTTGCCGTAACTCTGCCCGAACAGGGCATTACGGCCACTTTTGTTGACCAGACCGACCCCGAAAACTTCCGCAAGGCAATCCGCCCCGAAACTAAGCTCATCTATGCCGAAAGCATGGGCAATCCCAATTCCGACCTCATAGATATGGAGGCGATTGCCGCTATCGCGCACGAAAACGGCATACCTTTCATAGTCGATTCCACATTTGCAACGCCCTACCTTATACGCCCGCTTGAACACGGCGCGGATATCGTGGTACATTCTGCAACCAAGTTCATGGGCGGACACGGCACGGCAATGGGCGGCATAGTTGTGGATGGCGGCAAGTTTGACTGGAAGGCCTCCGGCAAGTTCCCCGGCCTTACAGAGCCCAACCCCGCTTATCACGGAGTGGTATTCACGGAAGTGGGCGGCAACGCGGCGTATATACTCAAAATGCGCACAACGCTTTTGCGCGACCAGGGCGCGGTAATTTCGCCGTTCAACTCATTTCTGATTCTTCAGGGACTGGAGACGCTTCCCCTTCGTGTGGAGCGCCACGTTGAAAACACGCTTAAGGTTGTGGAATATTTAAAAAGCTGTCCCAAGGTGGAAAAGGTCAATCACCCCTCGCTTGCAACGGGTAAGGGAGCAGAGCTCTACCGCAGATATCTGCCCCGCGGCGGCGGCTCCATTTTCAGTTTCGATATCAAGGGCGGCAGGCAGAATGCCGTAAAATTTTCCGAAAGTTTAAAACTGTTTTCACTTCTTGCTAACGTGGCAGATGTAAAATCTCTTGTAATACACCCCGCGTCCACAACTCACTCGCAGCTTGATGAGGAGGGACTCAGAGCGGGCGGCATAACTTCGGCTACGATTCGCCTTTCAATAGGCACCGAGCATATAGACGATATTCTTGCCGACCTTGAGCAGGCCTTTGACAAGATAGACGTCTGAAAAGTTTAATTGATACGCATATATGCCGCAATTATTGTTGAAAAATATGTTTCGGCGCGCGGTTAAAACAAAATATAAGCCGCATATTGCGGCAAAATGGCGGCAATTGCCGCTTGCATACAGATTGCACCCCGTATATGCCAAAACTATTTGAAATTGAGCGGCATATATGGCTGAAATAAATTTTATCGGGAGTAAATATGATTTACAACAGCATAACAGAACTTATTGGCAATACGCCTCTTTTAAGACTCAATAAATATGTGCAGAAACGCGGTCTCAAAGCCGAAATTCTGGCAAAACTTGAATACTTTAACCCCGCGGGCTCCGTAAAGGACAGAGTGGCGCTGAATATGGTGCTCGATGCCGAGCAGAAGGGACTTTTAAAGGCGGGCGGCACAATAATAGAGCCCACCTCGGGCAATACGGGCATAGGCCTTGCGCTTGTAGCCGCCGCAAGGGGATATAAGCTCATTCTCACCATGCCCGAAACCATGAGCGAGGAGCGCCGCAAACTTGTAAAGGCGTATGGCGCTGAAATAGTGCTCACCGAAGGCGCCAAAGGTATGAGCGGCGCTATTGAAAAGGCGGAGGAACTTAAAAATTCCATTCCCGGCAGCATAATAGCAGGTCAGTTTGAAAACCCTGCCAACCCCGAAGCTCACCGCAAGACCACCGCGCTTGAAATTATCAGAGATGCGGGAAACGTTGATATATTCGTGGCCGGCGTAGGCACCGGCGGCACGATAACGGGCATAGGCCAGGTGCTTAAGGAAAAGTTCAAGAACGTAAAAATAGTTGCCGTTGAGCCCGCAGGCTCGGCCGTACTTTCGGGCGGCAAGGCAGGCCCTCACGGATTACAGGGCATAGGCGCAGGGTTCGTACCCGCGGCGCTCGACACCTCCGTATACGACGAGGTCATAACCGTGACCGACGACCAGGCCCTTGAAGAGGGCAAGTTACTTGCCCGCACGGAGGCGTTCCTTACGGGCATATCTTCGGGTGCGGCCCTGTATGCGGCAAGACTGCTTGCCGAACGTCCCGAAAACGAGGGCAAGCGCATTGTTGTACTTCTGCCCGACAGCGGCGACAGATACCTCTCCACAAAATTGTTTGCATAAAATTGTTGCGTCGCAGACGCCGCAATGTTACATACGTGTGCGAACGGTTTTTTTACGGCGGGGTAAAATTACTTGTAAGAAAATTCGGACGGCAATATGCCGCAACTATTTTGATTAAATACCTGCAAAAAGGAAAAAATTATGAAGATAACGGACATCATAAAAAGCAAAAAAGCGGTGCTCTCGTTCGAGGTGTTCCCGCCTAAAACCGACGATAAATTTGAAAGCGTTTCGCGCGCCATAGATGAAATCGCTGCGCTCTCGCCCGACTTCATGAGCGTGACTTACGGCGCGGGCGGCGGTACTTCCGCATATACCGTAGCCATTTCCAGACATCTTAAAGAGTGCGGGGTGAACTCCGTTGCGCACCTTTCGTGCATATCCTCCACCAAGGCAGACGTGCACGAAAAGCTTGCACAGCTGAAAGAGGCGGGTGTGGAAAACATTCTTGCCCTCCGCGGCGACATTCCCGCAGATTTTGCGGGCAATCTTGAATACAGATATGCCAGCGAACTGGTTGCCGATATAAAAAAAGCGGGCGGCTTCTGCATAGGCGGAGCCTGCTATCCCGAAGGACACCCCGAATCTGATACGCTGTACAGCGACATTGAACATCTTAAAATCAAGGTGGACGCAGGGTGCGATTACCTCACCACACAGATGTTTTTCGATAACGACCTGTTTTACAGCTTTCTTGCAAAAGCCTATTCGGCAGGCATAACCGTGCCGATAATTCCTGGCATAATGCCCATAACCCGTGCAAGCCAGGTAAAGCGCACGCTTACGCTTTCAGGTTCGCCCATGCCTGCCAAGTTCAGAAGAATTGTGGACAGGTTCGGAGATAATCCCGCGGCAATGCGCCAGGCGGGCGTTGCATATGCAACCGAGCAGATTATTGACCTGTACGCAAACGGCATAAAGGCCGTGCACGTGTACTCAATGAACAAGCCCGAAGTAGCTCGGGCAATCAGGGACAACCTTTCACAGATAGTATGAACGTAATCCGCGGTAAACTTGACTACATTGACCGAAAGGAGGCGCTGCGCTATGCGGGATACCTTGGCATAGCGGCGTGCGAAGCAGGCAAGGAAAGTTCTGCGCTCTTTGACGAGTGCGAAAAAATTATGCTTGAAACGCTTTCGCCTGCGGCGGTATACAGTCCCTTTCCGCTTTCGCGCGGAGAGGGCGCGCACCTCAACTTAGGCTTTGCCGAGGTGGAAAGCAAATCTCTTCAGCGCAATCTTGTCGGTTGTAATAAAATTGTGCTGTTTGCGGCAACTCTTGGCATCGGGCCGGACAGACTTATTGCAAAGTATAACCGCATATCGCCGGCAAGAGCGGCTGTAATGCAGGCGCTTGGCGCGGCTGCGGCGGAGCAGTGGTGCGATATGGTAAACGAGTGCATAACAAGGCAGTACGGTTCGTCCCGTCCGCGTTTTTCCTGCGGGTACGGCGACCTTCCGCTGAAGTTGCAGCGCGAAATTTTTCCCGCTCTGCAGGTCACTAAAAACATAGGCGTCACCCTCACCGATGGCGACCTCATGATGCCCGAAAAGAGCGTTACGGCAATAGTCGGCATTCTCGGCGATAATTAAAAGCTGCCGCTTTGTTAAAGATATAACACCAAAACTGTCAGCTTGGACTGCTGATATGGTATAGTGTAAAAAAATTACTATATAAAGCGTAAAAAAATTACAGATAAATCGATGCGGCACAAGGAAATATCCGAAAATCTTGTCGCACTGAGAGAACGATATGAAATTTACCGAGTTTTTAAAGGACAACATAGTCGTACTGGACGGCGCAATGGGTACTCAGCTTCAGGCAAGGGGGCTTTCTCTTGGCGAACTTCCTGAGGAGTGGAACATTTCGCGTGCTGAAGATGTGGAAAAGGTTCACCGCGAATACCTTGCGGCTGGTGCGGATGTGGTATATACAAACACGTTCGGCGCAAACTGCCTCAAATTCGGCGAGCGGACAGAAAGCATAGTTGCGGCGGGCGTGGATTGTGCAAAGCGCGCCGCAAGTATGTTTACAAATAAATTCGTTGCGCTGGACGTTGGACCTACGGGCAAACTGTTGCAGCCAATCGGCGACCTCCCTTTTGAAAAGGCCGTGGAAATATTTGCGCGCACAATAAAAGCGGGCGTTGCCGCGGGTGCCGACCTCATCGCCATAGAGACTATGAACGATACTTACGAACTCAAAGCCGCTGTGCTTGCGGCAAAGGAGTTCGGCGGCGGACTGCCCATAATTGCAACGTGCGTGTTCGGCTCCGATTGCAAAATGATGACGGGCGCCTCGCCCGAGGCCGCCGTTGCCTTGCTTGAAGGACTCGGAGTGGACGCGATAGGTCTCAACTGTTCGCTCGGTCCGAAAGAGATGACTGGAGCCGTGGAACGGTTTTTAAAGTGCGCGTCCGTGCCCGTCGTGGTAAAGCCAAACGCAGGCCTGCCCGAAGAGAGGGAGGGCAGAACGGTCTACAATGTTTCTGCCGAAGAGTTTGCCCGTTCCATGAAAAAACTGGTTGAAATGGGCGCGCGCGTGATAGGCGGTTGCTGCGGCACAACTCCCGAATATATTTCTTTTCTTGCCGCATTGAAAGGACAAAAACCCGTACCTGTAACGGAAAAATCGCTTACGTGCGTCAGCTCGTATACGCGCGCCGTTTACTTTGGCGGCGCGCCGATAATCATAGGCGAAAGAATAAATCCTACGGGTAAAAAGAGGTTAAAAGCCGCCTTGAGGGACGGAGATATGGCGTACCTTCTCGGTGAGGCGGTAACGCAGGCTGAAAACGGCGCGCACGTGCTGGATGTAAACGTAGGTCTGCCCGAAATTGATGAACCTGCCGTTCTTGAACGCGCCGTGGCGGAAATTCAGGCCGTTACAGACCTTCCCTTGCAGATAGATACCTCTGACCCCGCAGCAATGGAGCGGGCAATGCGCCGCTATAACGGCAAGCCGCTCGTAAATTCGGTAAACGGCAAAAAGGAAGTTATGGATGCCGTATTCCCGCTCGTTAAAAAATACGGCGGCGCAGTGATTGCACTCACCCTGGACGAGAACGGAATACCTCCCACCGCGGAGGGCAGAATCAGGATTGCCGAAAAGATAATTGCGGAGGCGGAAAAGTACTCCATAAAAAAGTGCGACCTTATTTTCGATACGCTTGCAATGGCCATATCCGCAGATACAACGGCTGCGCGCGCCGCACTCGACTCTTTGCGGTATTTGCGGCATAGTATGGGGGTAAATACCTCTTTAGGCGTGTCAAACATCTCATTCGGCCTGCCCGAACGCGACTTTATAAACGGCACATTTTTTGCTATGGCGCTGGAGAGCGGTCTTTCAGCGGCAATACTCAATCCGCTTTCGCAGGAAATGACAAAGACATATAAAAGTTTCTGTGCCCTCAGCGGGTATGACGAAAATTGCCTCAAATATATCGAGTATGCTTCTGCCGTCACGCGCGAAAAAATAACCGTGCAGTCGGCGCAGAAAGCCGTATCGAAGGAGGACGGCGGCTCGCTCAGATACTGCGTGGAAAAAGGGTTGAAGGCGGAGGCAGAGGCGGCCGCCGCGCGGCTGTTGAAAGACGTTGCCCCGCTGGACGTAATTAACGGCGAAATTATCCCCGCGTTGGACGAGGTGGGCAAGGCGTTCGAAAATAAAACGCTCTTTCTGCCTCAGCTTTTAATGAGCGCAGAGGCGGCGTCGGGGGCGTTTGATGTAATAAAACGCGCGTTCAACGGCGGAGGTAATTCCAAAAAACTTAAAGTTGTGATTGCAACCGTAAAGGGCGATATTCACGATATCGGCAAAAATATAGTCAGAACTCTGCTTGAAAACTACGGATTTACCGTATACGACCTTGGCAGGGACGTGCCTGCCCGCGCCATTGTGGATAAGGCAAAGGAAGTGGGCGCGCAGGTTGTAGGACTTTCCGCGCTGATGACCACGACTGTGGCCTCGATGAAGGAGACGATAGAACTGTTGAAGGCTGAATATCCTTCATGCTGCACGCTTGTGGGCGGAGCGGTACTTAACCGCGAATATGCCGAAATGATAGGCGCAACAAAGTACGCAAAGGACGCAATGGAGTCCGTACGCTACTGCGAGGAACTGGAAAATCAGCTGTTCTGAATTTTATAATAAGTGAAGTGG
>DVMA01000073.1 GCA_018715195.1 Candidatus Coproplasma excrementavium
GCAAACCTGCTTTAAGGTACCAAGCCCTGGGTGAAGTGCAATCAGCCCTCTATAAAGGGGTGGTCTATGTGCAGAACGGCGTTGAAACCGCTCTTTTCCTTTATTTCGTCCTTTATTTTCTGCACAATCTCCTCGTCCGTTGAACCCAGGCCGTAGGGCAGAATCACGTCGAAGTATACGTTGTGAATTTTATCCCATTCGGCAATGCGCAAATCGTGCACGGTTGCCTCGGGCGAAATTTCCTTTACAACGTTTTCCACAAGCTCGCGCATCTCCTCGGTGTCGCCGTCAACGACTATGGGGTCCATATGTATGACCGCTTCAATGCCGAACTTTTCGTGTATTTCTCGCTCCACGTGGTCAATCATCTCGTGCGTCTCCATAAGGTTGCCGTCTGCGGGCACCTCTGCGTGGAATGTAACTATCGCTCTGCCGGGACCGTAATCGTGGTAAACAAGGTCGTGTATGCCGAGTATGTTTTCGTGTTCAAGGGCAAGTTTGTCAATGGCGTCTGCAAGTTCCTTGCTCATGGGCCTTCCCAGCAGCGGCGCCTGGGTGCTCTTTACCGCGCCCCAGCCAGACTTGAATATGAATATCGCCACAATCACGCCCGCAATGCCGTCTATCGGCCAGTCGGTGTACTGTCCCGCAATCAGCGCGATTAAAACGACCGTTGTCGCCACCACGTCTGAAAGGGAGTCGGTTGCGGTTGCGGCTATGGATGCGGAATTTATCCTCTTGGAAATCTTGCGGTTAAAGTAGAACAGCCACACTTTTACGAGTATCGCGGCAATCAGCACGCCCATTGCGGCGTAGGAAAAGGCTGCGGGTTCGGGCGTGATAATCTTTTCTATGGAGGACCACGCCAGTTCAAAGCCCATAAAAATAATCAGCACGGAAACTATAAGTCCCGCAATGTACTCTATCCTGCCGTGACCGAAGGGGTGTTCCTTGTCGGGTTTCTGACCCGCAAGCTTAAAGCCTATCAGCGTAATGACGGAGGAGGCGGCGTCCGAAAAGTTGTTCACGGCGTCGGCAATAATTGCCACCGACCCCGCAATAAGTCCCACTGTAAGTTTGCCCGCGACAAGCAGAATGTTCAGAATAATTCCCGTAAGGCCGGAAAGCAGTCCGCAGCGCGAGCGCACTTCGGGGTCGTCGGGGCTGCCCTTGGGTACAAAAAGTTTCAAAAGCAGTTCGCTCATTTTTTACCTGCAATTTGCTCCGCAAATAATTTTTTGTTTCTGCATATTCTATCATATGCCGCACAAAAAGTAAAGCGCGTGTCGGCTTATGCGTCAATTTGTCGGCGTCTATTTTTTTTGTGCAAAAATGTTTAAGTTTTTTTCAGATGTGTGATATACTGAAAGAAAGCGGCATCTTTTTGGGCGCTACCGCTTTAAAGTAATTTTAAGGTACGGAAAAATTGAAAACAGTAAAAGACTTCTTTATAAAAATCGGCAACAAAATAAAGTCCAATTTCGGGTTTAAAAGCTGCATACTCATAGGCGTATTTGTTGCGCTGCTGGTCGTTGACCTCGTCACAAAGCACTTTGAGGAGGCGGAAAACTGGAAGTTCACCGTAATCCCCGGCTTTATCGAGGTGGAAAGCGGCGTACGCAACCCCGGCGCGGGCTTTTCGTGGCTGGCGGACAAGGCGTGGGGGCAGCCATTCCTCATAGGTCTTACCGTTGTCATGATTGTGGCGGTAATCTGCATAATTCTCGCCCTGCCCGAAAAGTTCACCATATTGAAACTCAGCCTGTACATGATTCTCGCGGGCGCGGTGGGCAACCTTGTGGACAGAATAATGTTCGGCGAAGTGCGCGACTTTGTGTGGCTGCTGATAGTCAACGCCTACTGCAATTTTGCCGACTTCTGGATAGTAATCGGCGGCATACTTGCCGTCATAGATATGCTGTTTCTGAACGAAGTTTCCGTGTTCCCGCTGACGGCTTCGGCAAAGGCCGCCCAGGCAGAGCGCAGAAAGGAGGAGCAGGAAAAAAAGCAGGCGAGCGTTCAGCCTTCCTCTGAAAATGCCGCTGAAAACGAAAATTCCGTTGAAAGCAACTCCGCGCCCTCTTTGGAGGGGCAGAGCCAATCTGACGTGAACAAAGGGGATGAAAGAGATGAGTGAAAGCGGCGAATTTGCCTTTGTCGCCGAGGCGCCCTCTGCCCGTGCGGACGTCTTTCTCAGCGGAAATATGCCGCAGCTTACGCGTTCCGCGCTCAAAAAAATATTTGAAAGCGGCGGCGTGACGATAAACGGAAAGGCGGCCAAGGCCTCGCAGAGCGTAAAGAGCGGGGACGAAGTAAAAATAATCGTGTCGCCCGCCCAGGAATATTCGGTGAAGGCGGAAAATATTCCTCTTGACATCGTCTATCAGGACGCGGACATCGCCGTAATCAACAAGCCGCAGGGAATGACGGTGCATATGGGCAACGGCAATAAAGAGGGCACTCTGGTCAACGCGCTTTTGTACAATCTGGACAGCCTCAGCGGCATAAACGGCGTAATACGCCCCGGCATCGTGCACCGCATAGACAAGGATACGTCGGGACTTCTGGTGGTTGCAAAAAACGATGCGGCGCATTTAAGCCTTTCGCAGCAGATAGCCGAAAAGACCTGCCGCCGCACATATCTTGCCTTGCTTGAAGGCGTATTGAAGCAGGACAGCGGCACGGTGACCACATACATAGGCCGCGACCCCAAGGACAGACTTAAAATGGCGGTGGTGCCCGCGGACAAGGGCAAGCTTGCCATAACCGATTTCTGCGTGGAAAAGAGGTATCAGGGCTATACTCTGTGCAGATTCGATTTGCATACGGGCCGCACCCATCAGATAAGGGTGCACGCAAAGTATATGGGACACCCCGTCGTGGGCGACCCCGTATACGGCATAAAAAAGCAGAAATTTTCCCTTGAAGGTCAGCTTCTGCACGCCGCGCGGCTGGAGCTCACGCACCCCAAAACTGGCGAAAGGATGGTATTCACGGCTCCTCTTCCGGACTATTTCACGGCCGTTTTAAATAAGCTCAGACCGCAGTAATTGCGGCATATCCCCGCACCAATTTACATTTTTTTCGGAGACGGACATATATTTTCATTTTATTTTGTCATTGCAAATTGTTGTAATTATTGCGCGCGGGTGGTATAATAAAAGCTGTAAAAAAATTAAAGGAGATTTTTTATGGCCGAAACTAACAATAAAAAGACAACCACCAAAAGAAAAAAGCGCGTCGTGGTTGAACACAGGGAAAGACGCGATATGACCAAACTTTGCGCGTTCTGGGGCATAGTATTCTCGGGCGTGGCAATGTTCATAGGCTTCTTTGTAGGTCTTCTCAATATCTGCGGCGTTACAATCAGCTGGGCAAACACCCTTCAGGGCGTATGCAGCATGGTATCTATGATAGCTCTGCTTATCGCAGTTGCCTTCCCCGCATACGATTACTGCCGCGGCAGGGGCAAAAACTGGAAAGTCGTTTACTGGGTTGCCCTCATTCTGTACATCTGCGGTATCGTAGGCATAGGCTTCACGCTTTAAGTCCTTCATATCCAAAAAGACGCGCGGCTTGCTTTAAAAGGCAAGCCGTTTTTCTTTACAAAAATTTTCCGTTCGGCTATAATAGAAAGGGAAAAAATCTTGAAAACGGCAGGTAAAATATGGCAAAACCGCTCGTCGCAATAGTCGGCAGGCCAAACGTTGGCAAAAGCACCTTTTTCAATAAGGTGGCCGGCAGAAAAATTTCAATAACGGAGGACAGGCCCGGCGTGACGCGCGACAGACTGTATGCCGATGCCGAATGGCGCGGTCACGGCTTTTCCATGGTGGATACGGGCGGCATAGAGCTCAAGTCGCAGGACACCATGTGGAAGGAGATAAAAAAGCAGGCCGAAGTTGCCATAGATACCGCGCAGGTAATACTCTTTTTCGTGGACGGAAAGGAGGGGCTCACTTCCTCCGACTATGACGTGGCGGATATGCTCCGCCGCAGCAAAAAGCCCGTAATTCTCGTCGTGAACAAACTGGACGACTATTCTGAGGACAAGCTGTTCGAGTTTTATTCGCTCGGACTGGGCGAGCCTTACGGCATATCGTCAGAACACGGCACGGGCATAGGCGACCTTCTGGACGAAGTTGTAAGCTACTTTGAAAAGATACCAAACGAAGAGGATAACAGCATAAAGATTGCCGTGGTGGGCAAGCCTAATGCGGGCAAGTCCAGCCTGGTGAACAGACTTCTCGGGTTTGACCGCTCGATAGTAACCGACATTGCGGGCACCACGCGCGACGCCATAGATACGCGTTTCACCGCGCCCGACGGTACGGAATATACCATAATCGACACAGCGGGCATCCGCAAGAAGAGCAAGGTGGAGGACGACGTGGAGTACTACTCGGTAATGCGCGCGTTCGACGCCGTGCGCCGCGCCGATGTGTGCCTTCTTGTCGTGGACAGCACGGAGGGGCTTACAGAGCAGGACACCAAAATTGTCGGCTACGTTCACGAACAGGGCAAGCCCTCGGTTGTGCTCATGAACAAGTGGGACCTCGTGGAAAAGGATACCAACACCATAAACACCTTCCAGAGCAAGCTCAAAGAGGACCTCAAATTCATGGATTACTTCCGTTCGATTTACATCTCCGCAAAGACGGGTCAGCGAACGGATAAAATTCTTCAGGCGGTGAAGGAGGTATACGCCAACGCGCACAGACGTATTCAGACGGGCGTACTGAACGATGTCATAAGTTCGGCCGTGCGCGCCAACGAACCGCCTTCATACAACGGCCGCAGGCTTAAAATTTACTATGTCACGCAGATAGGGGAAGCGCCTCCCGCGTTTGCGTTTTTCGTAAACGATGGCAGACTTCTGCATTTTTCTTACGAAAGATTTCTTGAAAACACTCTGCGTTCGGCGTTCGATTTTTCGGGCACGCCCATACGCATTTTAACGCGCGACAAAAAGGAAGATAACTGAAATTGATGCGGCAATATGCCTCAATCATTCGGTGAAAAGACGGAAAGCGGCATTGCTTTTCCGCAGAAAAAATAAAGTTTTTACGGCACTGATATGACAGAGTTTTTTGTTTCTGAAAAATGGTATTATTTTATAATAGCTGCGGCGGCGTGCTACCTTGTGGGCTGCTTTAACTTTGCCGTAATAATTTCGCAGTTCAAAGACAGGGATATAAGAAAGGTCGGCAGCGGCAACCCCGGCACAATGAACATGATGCGCACGTTCGGCCTTAAAATAGGCATAATCAACTTCTTCTGCGATGCGCTCAAGGGCGGCCTGCCCGTGCTGGCGGTATATTTTGTGTTCCGAAACAGCGTGTTTGCGGGCACAAACGTAGTGGTTGCGGACGTAATGCGCTATTTTTGCGGTCTCTTCGTGGTAATAGGCCACATCTTCCCCGTCACAATGAAGTTCAAGGGCGGTAAGGGCATAGCCTCCACGCTCGGCTTGTTCTGGGTTGCGCTCGCGTGCGAGCGGTGGTGGTATGTGTTCATCGGCCTCGGAGTATGCCTGCTCGTATTTTTGTACATCGCTCTGTCGGAGTGGGGTTCAATGGGTTCGCTGCTCGGCGTATCCGCATTCTCCATATGGCAGTGCGTGGAGTTCTTCGCCGAATACTACGGAATACTCAAAAACGGCTGGGTAATTCTCTGCTTCATGCTGGTGCTGGTAATCAATCTGTTCACGTGGATAGCGCACCATAAAAATCTGTACAAGCTGCTCGGCGGCGAGGAGCACAGAACTTCCATAAAGCGAATGATAAGCAAAAAACTCAAACGAAGCTGAAAATAATAAATCTGAAAAATAATAAAGCCCCGCGGCACTTTAATGTGCCGCGGGGCTTTTAAAATATTCACACATTTTATAGCTTGAAGTATTCACACAATTTTGTCGTCTGAAATATATCGTAAAATTTCACGCTTTTTTATCGTCGTCTTCCGTGCTTGTCTTGGAGCGTATGCTGTATTCAACCTTGGGGTTTTCTTTCAGCACTGCCTGCACAAAGTCGTTGTAAAGTTCGTTTTTAATCACCACGTTTATGCTTGTATCGTTGGTGAACACTACGCTCAGTCTGTCGGTGGTGCGGTCGTTTATTATTGTGTCTATGTCCTTTGCGGAGTAGGTGCTGGGTATTGCGGCAAAGCACATTTTAAGTTTGCCGTTGCCCACAATGTAGCACGACCTGGTCACGAGCAGTATGGAAATTATAATCAGCGAAACCGAAACAAAGAACAGCAGAACGTACTTTGCAATGGTGAACGCCTCTATCGCGGTGTGGTCCAGTCCGTATTTTATCGTAAGCCACAGCGTAATTATAAACGCCGTAACGCCCAGGGCAAACATTATGGCAATCAGTATAAAAATTGCTCTGGAAAATTTGTATCTGAAAAGTTTCATATAAGAATTATACATCAACGCGGCCGTAAAATCAAGAGTATTTTTTGTGAAAAAACTGTGTGCTTTCTTTACCTTCTATGTATTCCATTCTTGCCTTTCTGCGTGATTTTTGCGGCTTTTTCTTTGCACTCCGCCGTATCTGACTTTTTTTTCAGCGTACCGCCGTACAGCGCTTGTTTTTTGAGCCCTGCTTTTCCGTTCAGTGCGGTTATATTGCACAAAGGCAAAAAATGTTTGCGTCAAAGTCTTGAATAATGCCGCGTTTTTTGGTATAATTAAATTTGTAATACGTAAAACAGCATTTTTTTTGGCCGCAAGCTAATGCTCAAAAAATTGAAGGGAGAATATACTATGATAAAACTTATCAAGGGCGGCGTTTACTATATGGAAGGCAAACTCTTCAAGGAGAGTGCCGCGTTCATGGTGGAATCCAAAAAGCAGCAAGCTGTAAAGTCCACCATGGCATACAGAATACTCAAAGCCCACAACAAGGGCGACGAGGAAAATTTAAAGATAAAGTTTGATGCCCTCGCCTCGCACGATATAACCTACGTAGGCATAATTCAGACGGCTAAGGCTTCGGGACTTAAAGAATTTCCCATATCCTACACGCTCACCAACTGCCACAACTCTCTGTGCGCGGTCGGCGGCACTATAAATGAGGACGACCACCTGTTTGGCCTTTCTGCGGCCAAGAAGTACGGTGGCAACTACGTTCCCCCTCACCTTGCGGTAATTCACCAGTACATGAGGGAGACCGAGGCAAAGTGCGGCGCAATGATTCTCGGTTCGGACAGCCACACCCGCTACGGCGCACTCGGCACGATGGCGGTGGGCGAAGGCGGGCCCGAGCTTGTAAAACAGCTCCTCGGCCAGACTTACGACGTTAAGCGTCCGCAGGTCATTGCGGTATATTTAAAGGGCAAGCTCAAAAAGGGAGTCGGCCCTCAGGACGTAGCCATAGCGCTTGTGGGCGCAACGTTCAAAAAGGGGTTTGTAAAGAATAAGGTGCTGGAATTCATCGGCCCCGGAATAAAGAACCTTTCAATGGACTATCGCCTCGGCATAGACGTTATGACCACGGAAACGACCTGTCTTTCCAGCATATGGGAGACGGACGAAACCACCAAGGAATTTTTCAGACTGCACGGCAGGGAGGGCGACTTTGCCGAACTGCATCCCCTGCAGCCCGCATACTACGACGGCGCGGTTGTCATAGACCTTTCGCGCGTGGAGCCGATGATAGCGTTGCCTTTCCATCCCTCCAACGCGTACACCATAAAGGAAGTCATAGAAAACGCCAAAGACATTCTCGGAGAGGTGCAGGAGGCGGGCAACAAGCTCAAGGGCGCACCCACATTCCGTTTCCTCGACAAGATACGCGACGGCAAGATTTACGTTGACCAGGGCATAATAGCAGGCTGCGCGGGCGGCATGTACGAAAACATTGCCGAGGCGGCCGAAATTTTAAAGAACAAGAGCTGCAGCAACGGCGAATTTTCGCTCAACGTATATCCCCAGAGCCAGCCCGTGTTCAAGTGCCTTGTGGATAACGGGTATATTTCCGAACTTATGGAGGCGGGCGCTATCGTAAAGACGGCGTTCTGCGGACCCTGCTTCGGCGCGGGGGATACTCCTGCGGATAATGCATTCTCGATACGTCACACCACGCGCAACTTTGAAAACAGGGAGGGCTCCAAGCTCGGCGAAGGTCAGCTTGCGGCCGTGGCTCTGATGGACGCGCGTTCCATAGCGGCAACCGCGGCAAACGGCGGCGTGCTTACGCCCGCAACCGAGGTTGAGTATACCAAAAAACTCAAAAAATACTATTTCGACGGCGGCATATACGAAAAGCGCGTATACCGCGGTTTCGGCAAGGCCGACCCCTCTGCGCAGCTGATATACGGCAACAACATTGCCGACTGGCCCGAACAGCTGCCCCTTGCAAACAGCATACTTTTAAAGGCGGTATCCGTGCTCACCGACCCCGTTACCACCACGGACGAGCTCATACCCTCCGGCGAAACTTCAAGCTATCGTTCCAACCCGCTGCGTCTTGCGCAGTTCGCGCTTTCGCGCAAGGACCCCGGCTATGTTGAAAGGGCAAAGGCGGTGTTCGCCGATGAAAAGACGAGGAGGGAGAGCGGCGCTCTGCCCGAAAGCGTCCTTTCCGAAGTCGGCATAAAAATCGCGTCCGATACAATGTACGGCAGCTGCGTGGTTGCCCGCAAACCGGGCGACGGTTCGGCGAGGGAACAGGCGGCCTCCTGCCAGCGCGTTCTCGGCGGACTTGCAAACATTGCAACCGAGTACGCCACCAAGCGCTACCGCTCCAACCTTATCAACTGGGGCATGCTCCCGTTCGTGTGCAGACAGTTCGACTATAAAGTCGGCGACTATATCTATATAGAAAACATCGTCGGCCTGCTCAACGAGGGCGCGGACGTTGTGCCCGCAAAGCACATTTCGGAAGGCAAGGTAAAGAACATTCAGCTTGAACTGGGTTTCCTCACGCCCGAAGAAAAGCAGATAATTCTTGATGGCTGTCTTATAAACTTCAACAAAAACAAGGCGGGACTCTGATTTCTGCCCATATAAAAAACAGCCGCCCTTTCGGCGGCTGTTTTTCGTGTCTGGGCTGAGTGGTAATTGTGCGGTAATCGGGGCAGATGGCATATCCATTCAAATATGTTCATCTTTGCAACATTGCACACGTAATAATACTTTTGCCTTTGCCGCCGCAAAAATGCTTTTTTAAAGTAAAACACAATCAACAATCAGTTCTCGGCGGGAAGTTTGTCCTCGGGCGGGTTTGCGCCGAACTTTGGCATGCGGTGTCTTTTTCCGCCTTTATGTCTTCTGCGGCCGCAACCTTTTCTGTCCTTTCCGTCCTCGGGCTTTTCGCCGTCCTGACTTCCTGTCTTTTCGTCCTTTTCCGCGGCGCTGTCGTCTGCACAGTTTTCCGCGCTGTTTTCGCCTTCAAAATTGCCGTTCGGCTTTATAAGGTCAAGGCCGTGGCGCTTTTCGGGCAGACCGTGGTCGCCGTCAAATTCAAAGCCCTTTCTGCGAGAGGTGTGGTCGTATGGAGGCAGCATTTCCTCCTGTTCCGAAGAATAGGCCGACTGATTAGCATTTCCCAGCGTGTTGTTGCCGCCGCCCGTCTGTCCCTTTGAACAGCCCGCGCCGCAGGCAATGGTGGCTGCCATTGCCGCGGTAAGTAAAATAAATTTTATCTTTTTCATATTTTCAGTATGAGTAAACTTCACCCGCGTTATTCAATTGCTTGCATAATTTTTTCTGCTATGGTAGAATAATGCTTGCCTGAGCGGAAAGGCGCAAGCCTGACTGTAAAGGGGTGAACAAGCAGTATGTAACGCGGCTGTAATCTGCCGCGCGTTTTGTGTTTTCTCCCCGCCGCTTAGGCAGGGAGTTTTTTTATGAGCGAAAACAGAGTTGCTGTAATCAGCATAATAGTGGAGGACAGGGCGTCCGCCGCGCAGATAAACGCCATACTTTCCGAATATGGCGACTATATAATAGGCAGAATGGGCGTGCCGTACAAAACAAAGCACATATCGGTCATGTGCGTAATTGCCGATGCGCCTGCGGAAATACTCAACGGAATGACGGGCAAAATAGGCGGCCTTGGCGGCGTTTCCGCAAAGACGCTGATGAGCCGAATTTAAAATTGCCCCGCACATATGCCCCGACTATTGCATATTCATGTGTGCTTATGTGCAATTTCGGGCATAACATAAAGCGTATAAAAAAGTTATCAATTTTTAAAGGAGAACATATATGAAAAAAACATTCAAGGCAATATGCGCTGCCGCCTGCGCGGTAGCTGCAGCGGTCTGCGTAACCTCTTTTGCGGCCTGCCAGCCCGACGATAACAAGACGGAAGGCGACGTACCCGCGGTAAAGCTTATGGCAACGGACGCTAACGGAGTAGGCGCGCTCGACGGCGTGGATTACTACGTTGCGGCCGAACCTGCGGCAACCACAAAGGCAAAGGCCATGGGGCTTGATTTTTCGGGCGACCTTCAGCAGCTGTACGGCGCGGAGGGCGGCTATCCCCAGGCGGTAATAGTTGCTAAAAACGAGCTGGTGGAAAGCAACCCTGCATTTTTATCTGCCTTTATAAAAGAGGTCAAGGTGAATGAGAGCTGGATAGCCACGTCCTCGGCCGAAACCATAATTCAGGCCGTATCTTCCCACCTTCCCGCAGATACCACGCCCACGTTCAACGCAAAAAATCTCAACGCCCAGGTAATAGCAAACTGCGGCATAAAGTTTGTTTCTGCGGCCGAAGATAAGGCAAGGGTAAAGTCCTTCATCGCCGAAATGGGCGAAGTGGACGCAACTTCGGTAGGAACAATCTCCGATTCCTTCTTCTGCAAAAGTCTGGGCACGGCAAGCACTTCTTCTTCGGTAAACGTATATATGCCCGACGGCGCGCCCGCGCTTGCGCTTGCAAAGCTTATGAGCGAGAACAACACGTTCGGTCAGACGAGCGTAACATATAACGTAGTTCCCGCCGACACGATAGGCGCGCGCGTAAGCGGCGAAAATCCCGCGGCGGACATCTGCATACTTCCCGTAAATGCGGCAAGCAAACTGCTCGGCAGCGGCGCAAAGTACAAAATGCTCGGCACGGTTACCAACGGCAACCTCTATATGCTCTCCAAGGGCGGCCAGGCAATCACCGCTGAAAACATCTCCTCGCTCGGCGGCAAGACGGTTGCGGTAATCAACCTTGCAAACGTTCCCGGCCTCACTTTAAAAATAATTCTCTCCAAATACGATATTCCCTTCGAAACGATAGGTTGATGTGAAAGCGCTTAAAAAGATTGCAAAAATAAATGCGGTATGGGCGTTGCTTGCCGCGGCAATAGTTATAGCGGTGTGGCTTATTGCGTACGCGTGCGTAAAAAACGATTACGTGATACCGGGCATAGGCCAGACTTTTTCCGCGCTGTTTTCGCTCCTCGGCGACAGAACTTTCTATGTTGCCCTGGGCAATACCGTGGCGCGCACGGCCATATCGTTTGCAATATCCTTTGTGCTGGCGGCGGTTTTCGCTTCGGTTTCGGCGGTGTGCCGCCCGTTCAAGGTGACGTTTGCCTGCCTCATTTCTGTGGTGCGCACGCTGCCCACAATGGCAATCACGCTGATGCTTTTAATCTGGACCAGTCCGCGCGTCGCGCCCGCGATAGTCACCGCGCTGGTGCTCTTTCCGATGATATACGCGCAGTTTTCCGCCGCGATAGACGGAGTGGATTCCGACCTGCTTGAAATGGCAAAGCTGTACCGTCTTTCGGCGGGGGTGCGGCTTACAAAAATAATACTTCCGTCCGTTGCTGCGGAGGTGTTGGCGCAGGTGGGCGCGTGGCTTTCGCTGGGACTCAAAATAATGGTTTCGGCGGAGGTGCTCTCCTATACGCTCAACAGTTTCGGCGGAATGATGCAGCAGGCTCGCCTCTTTTCGGAGATGCCGCGCTTTGCCGCGCTCACGCTGATGTGCATAGTAATCGGTCTGTTGCTTGAACTTATCTCTTACGGCCTGCGCCTTGCCGTGCTGCGGAGAAAAGGAGGGGAATGATGGACGGCGCGGAAATACGGCTCTGCAATATAACCAAAAAATACGGCAACCTCACCGTGTATGAAAATTTTAACTTTTCGATAGCGAGAGGGGAAATAACGTGCATACTCGGCGAAAGCGGAAGCGGCAAGACCACGCTTTTGAATATACTTGCGGGGCTCACCCCGTATGAAGGCAGCATTTCGCCCGAGCTTAAGTATTCGTACGTGTTCCAGCGTCCGCGCCTTGTGCCGGGGCTCACCGTCCGCGGCAACCTCGCGCTTGTGTGCGGCGATAAGGGGCGGGTGGAGGATATGCTGTCCGCCGTGGAGCTTGGGGAGAGGGCGGAAAGTTACCCCGCGCAGCTTTCGGGCGGGCAGGCGCAGCGCGTTTCCGTGGCGCGCGCATTTCTGTATCCTTCGGACGTAATTTTAATGGACGAACCCTTTTCCTCGCTCGATTTAGCGCTCAAGCTCAAGGTGGCCGCGCTGTTTTTAAAGCTCTGGCGCAGCGAGCGCCGCACCGCCGTGTTTGTCACCCACGACGCCGATGAGGCGCTGATGCTGGCAAACCGCATAGTCGTGCTCAAAGGGGGTAAGGTTGCGGCCGAGTTCCGCCCCGAAGGTCAGCCGTGCGCCGACCTGTTCGCCCGCGCAGAATTAAGGCCTCAGCTGATAAAAAGTTTGTTGTAAAATATTTTTTGCGCGCCCGCGGCTTCAAGCCGCGGGCGCGTTTAATCTTTACGACTCTGCGCGTATTTTGCAAAAACGGGCCTGTCTTTGCTCGTTTTTCAAAATTTGAAAAAAGTTCTTTTAAAACGTTTTATTTTGCGTGCCATTTATGATATACTTAACTCGGTGGAAATGTTTTTCCGCTCTCCGGGCGGCAGAACGGCTGCTAAAATCGTGTCCGCAGCACATCTGTGCGGACAGGCCATACAAAATAAAGCCGCGGCAGGCGCCGTGGAGGTTTTTCATTTTATTTTATTTTATAATGAAAAACGTGAATCCCGACCTGAACGCCACGAAAAAGAAGTAGACGTTCAGCACGGCCAGCACGGGCATAAGTACCATAAACAACAGATTTTTAAGGCGATAGCGCATAATGAACATGCTCACGTAAATTCCCGTAGCCCCGCCCATAAGCGCGGCGAGAATAAGTTTACCGTCGCCTTTTTTTGCGCCGTCGTCCTCGCCCTCGTCGCTCCGCTGCGCTCTCACCAGCATGGCGGAATACACGTTTACGGCCGCTATATACACGGCGACGACAATATAAATGAGTATCATATAAACAGTATGCCGCAAAAGCGGTCTGGTTATCATTGCCGCAGGGCAATTTTACAGGAGGTAATTTTCCATGGCAAAAGTCGCCATAATAATGGGTTCAAAATCAGATTTCCCCGTAGTTAAACCCGCCGTAAAGGTATTGAAAGATTTCGGCGTGGAGACTGAGGTCCGCGTGATATCCGCGCACCGCACCCCCGCGGAGGCGCACGAGTTTGCGTCCTCGGCAAGGGATAACGGCATAGAGGCCATAATCTGCGCTGCGGGCAAGGCTGCACATCTCGGCGGAGTAATGGCGGCTTATACCACTCTGCCCGTGATAGGTCTGCCAGTAAAGACGGACATGATGGGCGGACTGGACAGCCTTCTTTCCATCGTGCAGATGCCTTCGGGCATACCCGTTGCAACGGTGGGCGTAAACGGCGGTGAAAATGCGGGACTGCTTGCCCTGCAGATTCTCGGCGTAAAATATCCCGAAATTGCAGAAAAACTTTCTGCATACAAGGCGGCAATGCGCGAAAAGATAAACGCGGACGATGCCGCTCTTCAGCTTGAGCTTGGCGAACTTTAATCGCCGCGGGGCGGCGCGCACGGAAAAACATACGTGGGCGCCTGCTTTTTTCAGCGGCCGCAGACAATACGCGGCAGCATTTCCGCCGAAGCGGAATTGAAATAATAAGAAATTTTTAATTTACATACAAAATTTCACGCGCGTAAGCGCAAAAAATCAACAAGGAGAAAAAAATTTTTATGGAAAAGAAAGAACAGCTTTATGAAGGCAAGGCCAAAAAGGTGTACGCTACCGATAATCCCGACTACGTAATCGTTTCCTATAAGGATGACGCAACCGCGTTCAACGGACTCAAAAAGGGCACCATAGTAGGCAAGGGCGTAATAAACAACAAAATGAGCAACATGCTCATGTCCATGCTTGAAAAGAAGGGCGTTCCCACGCACTTTGTAGAGCAGCTTTCCGACAGGGACACTCTCGTTAAAAAGGTTCAGATAGTTCCCCTGGAAGTTATAATAAGAAACGTTGCCGCAGGCAGCTTCTCCAAGCGTTACGGCGTGAAGGAAGGCACCAAGCTTTCCATCCCCACCATCGAATTCTCCTACAAGTGCGACGCGCTTGACGATCCCCTCATCAACGATTATCACGCACTTGCGCTCAACCTTGCAACCGAGCAGGAAATTGCAAAAATCAAGGAGCTTGCATTTAAGGTAAACGATTTGCTCATCGAGTTCTTCAAGCACCTCAACATCGACCTCATCGACTTCAAGCTTGAGTTCGGCAGATTCCACGGCCAGATAGTTCTCGCCGACGAAATCTCTCCCGATACCTGCCGTTTCTGGGAAGCAGGCAGCTGGGATACCGAAAAGCACGTCAGCCTGGATAAGGACAGGTTCCGTCGCGACCTCGGCGGCGTAGAAGATGCTTATCAGGAAGTGTTCAAGCGTCTCACCGGAGAATAATTAAAAATGGGCGGCTTTTTCGGATCGGTTAAAAAGAGCAGCGCCGCGTTCGATACGTTCATCGGCACTGACTATCATTCGCACCTCGGCACAAAGCGCGGCGGCATGGCTGCATACGATAAGGTAATCGGCCTGCAGCGCGAAATTCATAACATAGAAAATTCACCCTTCCGCACCAAGTTCGAAGGGGTGCTTTCCGAAATGCGCGGAAACGCGGCAATCGGATGCATAAGCGATACCGACCCCCAGCCTCTTCTGATGGTTTCAGCCATAGGCAAGTATGCAATCAGCACAATCGGCATAATCAACAATGCCGAAAAGCTGATGCAGGGCATACTTTCGCGCGGAGGCTATTTTGACGGAATGACGGGCAGCAAAGTCAACTCCAACGAGCTGGTTGCCGCTCTGATAAATACAAAGGGCTCCTATGCGGAGGGCATACGCTACGCGCAGGACGTAATCGAAGGCACGGCCTCCATACTTATTTTAACCGACCGCGGCACGCTGATTGCCGCCAGGGACAAGCTTGGCAGACTGCCCGTAAAAATCGGCAGGAGCGAGGAAGGGTTCTGCGTCTCGTTTGAGGACTTTGCCTACCGCAAGCTCGGTTACAGCGACTACCGCGAGCTGGGCCCGGGAGAAATAGTTGAAGTTTCTGCGGAGGGTGTAACACAGCTTGCGCCCGCCGGCAATAAGATGCGCATCTGCGCATTTTTGTGGTCATACTACGGTTACCCCACGTCCTCGTACGAGGGGGTAAACGTGGAGATGATGCGTTATAAAAACGGCGAACTGTTTGCAAAGCACGACGCAAAGACTCACGACGTGCACGCGATAGATTACGTCGGCGGCGTACCGGACAGCGGCACGCCTCACGCCATAGGCTACGCAAACGCCTGCAAAGTGCCGTTTGCGCGTCCCTACATAAAATACACGCCCACCTGGTCGCGCAGCTTTATGCCCGTCAATCAGACGGAGCGCAACAAAGTTGCCAAAATGAAGCTTATACCCATTCACGAGCTGATAGAGGGCAAGCGCCTTCTGCTTGTGGATGATTCTATCGTGCGCGGCACACAGCTGAAAGAGACGGTGGACTTTTTATATTCGCACGGCGCAAAGGCCGTGCATATGCGTTCGGCATGCCCTCCCATAATGTACGGCTGCAAGTACCTCAATTTTTCGCGCTCCTCGGGCGATATGGACCTGATAACCCGCAGGGTTATGAACGAGCTGGAAGGCGAGGACGCCGTAAAATATCTGGATGAATACAGCAATTCGGAGACGGAGCGCGGCAAGGCGATGCGCAGGACCATCTGCGAGAGGTTCCAGTTTGAATCGCTGGAATTCCAGTCAATAGAAGGTCTTGTCGAGGCAATCGGCCTTGAGCCCTGCAAGCTGTGTACATATTGCTGGACGGGCAGAGAATAAGCATTTTTTCTGCCGCAGGTGTAATTTTTGCGTAAATATCCGCTTCAGCCTGAAGAATTTTTCTTGCGGCTTTTTGCGGTAAAAGCTTGTTGCATTTTGCGGCAATTCAATACAGAACGGTATAACACCAGGAGATATATGGACGAAATTCACGACGAAATTCATGACGAATGCGGTGTCTTCGGCGTCTATTCATCGGAGAACCGCACCGTCGCGCATACCGTTTACTACGGACTTTTCGCGCTCCAGCACAGGGGTCAGGAAAGCTGCGGCATAGCAGTTGCGTATGCCGATAAGATAATATACTACAAGGGAATGGGACTTGTGCCCGATGTGTTTTCGGGCAACAAGCTGGAAGAACTGCCCGAAGGCGACATAGCGATAGGCCACGTGCGCTACTCTACCACGGGTGCAAGCCAGCTGCTCAACGCGCAGCCCGTAGTATTCACGGGTAAGTGCGGCAAGATGGCGCTTGCGCACAACGGCAACCTCGTCAACACCAAGCAGCTGCGCGACGAGCTCATAAAAAACAACGCCGTCTTTCAGACCACAATAGATTCCGAGGTCATGGCGGTGCTCATAAACAGCCTTTCCGACGGCGATATATTAAAGGGCGTTATGCGCGCGTGCCCGCGCTTCAAAGGCGCATACGCGCTGGTCGTAATGACCACGGATAAGCTTATAGCCGTGCGCGACCCCTACGGTCTGAGGCCTCTTTGCATAGGCAGGGCGGACGACGACTATATGGTTGCCAGCGAGAGCTGCGCGCTCGACGCGGTGGGGGCGACATTCCTCCGCGACGTAAAGCCGGGTGAAATTGTTGTAATAGATTCCAACGGCATAAGCTCGTACATGATGGAAAATATCCCCCGCGACAGCCATATGTGCATATTTGAATATGTATATTTTGCCCGTCCCGACTCCATAATAGACGGGTGCAGCGTGTACCAGGCCCGCGAGGAAGCGGGCAGGCTGCTTGCAAAGTACTGCGGCGTGGAGGCGGATATAGTTTCGGGCGTGCCCGACAGCGCAAACGTGGCGGCGCGCGCCTATTCGGAAGCCAGCGGCATACCCTTTGTGGAGGCGCTCGCAAAGAACAGGTACGTGGGCAGAACGTTCATTCAGCCCGACCAGCGCCAGCGCGAAAACAGCCTTGCCGTAAAGATGAACGCCGTGCGCGCCAACATCAAGGGCAAGCGTCTTATAATCATAGACGACTCCATAGTGCGCGGCACTACCATGCGCAAGATAGTGCGCATGCTGCGCGAGGCGGGTGCAAAGGAAGTGCACGTGCGCGTATGCTCACCCAAGATAGTACATCCCTGCCATCTGGGCATAGACTTCCAGAGCTATTCCCAGCTTATAGGCGCAAACAGAACGGAGGAGCAGATAAGCGAGATAATCGGCGCGGACAGCGTGCGTTACCTGCCCGTCGACCTTCTGATGAAGTCCTGCAAGACTTGCAAGCTCGATTTCTGCCTCGGCTGTTTCACAGGCGAGACGCCCTATCCCGTGAACGATTTCGAGACCGACAAATTAAAACTGGAATAAAACATATAAAATAAAGACAAGTAAAGCGAGGTATAAAGTTATTTATGGCGATATCCTATAAAGACAGCGGCGTAGATGTAGAAAGGGGGTACGAGGCGGTACGGCTCATGAAGCAGTACGTGCAGTCCACCTATAACGGCAATGTTCTCGGCGACATCGGTTCCTTCGGCGGATTCTATCAGATGCCCAAGGAGATAAAGAACCCCGTTCTCGTTGCGGGTACGGACGGCGTTGGCACCAAGCTCAAATATGCCTTCATAGCCAACAAGCACAACACCATCGGCATAGACGCCGTTGCAATGTGCGTGAACGACATAGTATGCCAGGGTGCAAGGCCTCTGTTCTTCCTCGACTATTTTGCAACGGGCAGTCTTTCGCCCGAAACTGTGGCAACCGTAGTATCAGGCGTGGCCGAAGGCTGCAGACAGTCGGGCGCGGCGCTCATCGGCGGCGAAACTGCCGAAATGCCCGGTTTCTACCCCGACGGCGAGTATGATATCGCTGGTTTTGCCGTCGGCGTAGTCGATAAAAAGAAGATAATAAACGGCAAAAAGATAAAGGTTGGCGATATGCTCATAGGCATAAAGTCCAGCGGCATACATTCCAACGGCTATTCGCTGGTAAGAAAACTTTTCGGCGAGGACAAGGCCCAGCTTGAAAAGTTTGATTCCCGCCTGGGCGCACGCCCCATCGACGTGCTTTTAACTCCCACCCGCATATACGTGCGCTCCATACTCAGCCTTATCGAAAA
Organism: Candidatus Coproplasma excrementavium; assembly: GCA_018715195.1. Classification (GTDB taxonomy): domain Bacteria; phylum Bacillota; class Clostridia; order Christensenellales; family Borkfalkiaceae; genus Coproplasma; species Coproplasma excrementavium. Next base: position 18,489 of record DVMA01000073.1, read on the forward strand.
GGTGGAAGTAAAGGGCATCGCGCACATAACGGGCGGCGGCTTTATCGAAAACATACCCCGCATCTTCCCCGCAGGCATCGGCTGCGAAATATGGCAGCGCTCGTATGAAGTTCCCGCCATCTTCAAGCTCATGCAGGAGAAGGCAGGCATTTCCGACGAGCAGATTTACAATACCTTCAACATGGGCATAGGCATGGTTGTGTGCGTATCCAAGCGCAATGTGGATAAGGCGCTCGCCGCGCTCCGCGCCATGGGTGAAGAGTGCTGCGTGATAGGCAAGACCATAAAGGGCAGCGGGGTTAAACTCATAAAATGAAGCGCATAGCGGTATTCGCGTCAGGCGGCGGAACAGATTTCCAGTCGATAATAGACGCCAACGAAAAGGAGCACTTCTGCGAAATAGCCGTGCTCGTCGCGTCCAGACGCGGTATCGGCGCGATAGAGCGCGCCGCAAAGCACGGCATACCATCGCGGGTATACGCAAAAGCCGACTGGCCCGACCTTGAACAGCTCTATGCCGACCTTTCCGAGCTTTTAAAGAGCCTTTCGGTGGACTACATAGTGCTTGCGGGCTGGCTCAAGATAATACCCGAAAGCTTTATAAAACACTTTGAAGACAGAATAATAAACATTCACCCTTCGCTCATACCGTCCTTCTGCGGCGGCGGCTTTTACGGCCTCAAAGTGCACAGCGCCGTGCTTGAATACGGCGCAAAAATTTCGGGCTGCACGGTACACTTTGTAAACGAAGTGCCCGATGGCGGTGCGATAATCGCCCAGCGTGCGGTGGACGTGGAGGATACCGACACCCCCGAATCTCTGCAGGCGCGCATACTCACGGTTGAACATATGCTGCTTCCCTACTGCGTCAAAAAACTTTGCGAAGGCAAGGTTGTAAAGCAGGGCAGAAAGGTCACCGTGCTTGATTAAAACGCAAAGTTTTATTGTTACGTCTTTACTGTTTTATCGCCGCAGTTTTGCCTGCGCAAGTTGCATGCAAAGTACTTCGCGGTATCGGATAAAACTATTATATTACACATAAAACTATGCAAAAATGCCATAAAATGTGGCAATATTGCATATAAAACTTAACAAATAATTTTTGAGAGGTTTACATAATGGAGATGAAAAAGAGGGCGCTCGTCAGCGTATCTGATAAGACGGGCGTAGTTGATTTCTGCAAAGGGTTAATCGCCAACGGATTTGAAATTATATCCACGGGCGGCACTGCAAAAGTGCTCAAGGAGGCAGGCCTTAAAGTTATAGGCATTTCCGAAATTACGGGCTTTCCCGAATGTCTGGACGGCAGGGTAAAGACCCTTCATCCCAAGGTTCATGCGGGACTGCTTGCAATGCGTTCCAATCCCGAACACATGAAGCAGCTTGAAGAGCTCGGCGTCAACACGATAGACATCGTTGCCGTAAACCTCTATCCCTTCAAGGCAACGCTTGCGCGCGGCGCAGATTTTGCCGAGTGCATCGAAAATATAGATATCGGCGGTCCCACAATGATAAGGGCTGCCGCAAAGAACTATCAGGACGTTGCCGTAATCGTAGACCCCAAGGACTATTCAAAGGTGCTTGAAGAACTCGCTGCCGGCGGCGTTACGCTTGAAACCAAAAAGTACCTCCAGTACAAGGTTTTCGCTCACACTGCCGAATACGACAGCCTTATTTCCAACTACCTTGCAGACCAGCTCGGAATCAAGTATCCCGATACCATAACCTTTGCATATGAAAAGGCGCAGGATCTTCGCTACGGCGAAAATCCCCAGCAGTCGGCAATGTTCTATAACGAGCCGTTCATCCGCAAGGGGTCGCTCTCCTCTGCAAAACAGCTCTGGGGCAAGGAGCTTTCCTACAACAACATCAACGACGCGAACGGCGCGCTTGAGCTTTTGAAGGAATTCGGCGATACCCCCGCGGTGGTTGCCTGCAAGCACGCAAACCCCTGCGGCGTCGGCACGGGCAAGGACATATATGAAGCGTACATGCGCGCATACACCTCCGACCCCGTATCCGTTTTCGGCGGCATACTTGCAATCAACGGCACTGTTGACGAAAAGACTGCCGAAGAAATCAACAAAATTTTCATTGAGATAGTAATGGCGCCCGCCTATACCGAAGGCGCGCTTAAAAT
>DVMA01000074.1 GCA_018715195.1 Candidatus Coproplasma excrementavium
CCGCTATGAAGGCTGCCGCTTCCGCATCTTTCGGTTACACCGAAGAAGAAATCGTATCCTCCGATATCGTAGGCATGACCTATGGTTCGCTGTTCGATGCTACTCAGACCAAGTGCATGCCCATGGGCGACGGCACAACCCTTGTAAAGGTTGTATCCTGGTACGATAACGAAAATTCGTACACCTCCCAGATGGTACGTACCATTAAGTATTTCGCCGAACTCAAGTAATTTAAAAAAATTGCTTAAATATGCGGAGCGCCCGTTTTGCGGGCGCTCCGTTATTTTTATGTCTGATTGCGCGCCGCAGTTTTTAGGCTTGCATACTCGCCGCAAAAAAGAAAAGGCCGCCCGCGCAGAGAAATCTGCGCGGGCGGCTTTCTTTTATTGCAATGTCAGAATTTCATTTATCGCAGTGCTTATACGTTGAAGCGGAAGAGGACCACATCTCCGTCTTTTATCACGTAGTCCTTGCCTTCGGAGCGGACCTTGCCCTTTTCGCGTGCGCCGTTGTAACCGCCGCATTCCAGAAGGGTCTCGTAGTCCACAACCTCGGCGCGTATGAAACCGCGTTCAAAGTCGCTGTGAATTTTGCCCGCCGCCTGGGGGGCCTTCGTGCCGTTGACTATCGTCCAGGCACGCGTCTCTTTTTCGCCCGCGGTGAGGTAGGAGATAAGTCCGAGCAGAGCGTAGCTCTTTTTTATGAGGCGGTTGAGTCCGCTCTCTTTGAGCCCCAGTTCTTCCAGGAACATAGCGCAGTCCTCGGGCGACATCTGCGAAAGTTCTTCCTCAGTCTTTGCGCAGATTACAAGCACTTCGCTGCCCTCTGCCTTTGCGTATTCCTTTACCTTTACGACGTTGGGAATTTCGTCCTCGGGCTTGCCCATATCCATTTCGGAAATGTTAGCCGCGTAGATTACGGGCTTTGCCGTGAGCAGGAAGAGGTTGTCCATAAAGGGCTGTTCGTCCTCCGTGCACTTAAAAAGTCTTGCGGGCTTTTCTTCGCCGAGGAATTTAGTCAGTCTTTCAAGGAAGTCGTATTCGGCCGCAGCCTCCTTGTTGCCGCCCTTTGCGGTATTGCGTATTCTGTCCTCGCGCTTTGCAACGGCGTCTATGTCGGCGAGAATGAGTTCCAAGGTAATCGTCTGAATGTCGGCAATGGGGTCAATTTTATTGCTTACGTGCGTAACGTTGGGGTCTTCGAAACAGCGAACGACGTGAACGATTGCGTCGCATTCGCGTATGTGCGAAAGGAACTTGTTGCCGAGACCTTCGCCGTGAGATGCGCCCTTTACAAGGCCTGCGATGTCTACGAATTCAACCACGGCGGGGGTAACTTTTTTGCTGTTGTACAGCGCCGCAAGTTTATCAAGTCTTTCGTCGGGTACGGCAACCACGCCTACGTTGGGTTCAATGGTGCAGAAGGGGTAGTTAGCCGCCTCGGCTCCGGCGTGCGTTATTGCGTTGAAAAGTGTCGATTTGCCTACGTTGGGCAAACCTACTACGCCTAATTTCATATATCTTTCCTCTCTCAACGGTCGAAAGGCAGAGTCTGCCGCGGCCGCATTGTTGCGTAATTTAAAAACAATAACATTATATCTTATTTTTAAAAATAATCAAAACGCTTTACGGGTTAAGTTGCCAAATTTTGCGGCGTATGTTAAAATTATTTCAAATAACGCAAAGCGAGAAAATCATGGACTACAAAAAATATATTTCACAGAAAATAAAGGCGGAGGGAGTGTCTGAAGAGGATATTTATGCCTCCATAGCTCTGCCTCCCAACCCTGAAATGGGCGACTATGCTCTGCCCTGCTTCAGGTTTGCAAAAGTACTCAGAAAGAGTCCCGCACTCATCGCGCAGGCCATTGCGGAGAGCTACCCCTGCGACGGGGTCATAGAAAAGGCGGAGGCGCTCAACGGGTACGTCAACTTTACGGTAAACAAGAGCGCGCTCGCGCGCGAGGTAATAGAAAACGTGCTTGCCGCGGGCGAAAAGTACGGCTCTTCGGAAATGGGCGCGGGCAAGACGGTGTGCATAGACTATTCCTCGGTAAACATAGCCAAGCCCTTCCATATCGGCCATCTTTCCACCACGGCGATAGGCGGCGCGCTGTATAAAATATTCAACTTTCTCGGCTATAAGGCCGTTGGCATAAACCACCTCGGCGACTACGGCACGCAGTTCGGAAAGCTCATATGCGCATATAAGCACTGGGGCAACAGGGATGAGGTTGAAAAGGGCGGAATTCACGCCATAAACGACCTGTATGTCCGTTTCAACAGCGAGGCCCCCGAGGAGATGGAGCACGAGGCGCGCGAATACTTCCGCCTCATAGAAAACGGTGACAAGGAGGCCAACGAACTTTTTGACTGGTTCAAGGACCTCACTTTAAAGTATGTCAAGGGCATATACGAAAAGCTCAACGTAAAGTTCGACAGCTACGCGGGCGAACGTTTCTATACCGATAAAATGCAGCCCGTGATAGACGAGCTCCGCGAAAAGGGACTGCTCAAGGAGAGCGAGGGCGCGCAGGTAGTCGACCTGGAAAAGTACGGAATGCCGCCCTGCCTTATACTTCGTTCGGACGGAGCCTCTCTGTATGCCACGCGCGACCTGGCTGCGGCAATCTACCGCAAGAACACGTACGATTTTTACAAGTGTCTGTACGTCGTTGCCTACCAGCAGAACCTTCACTTCAAGCAGGTGTTCAAGGTGCTTGAACTCATGGGCAAGGAGTGGGCAAAGGACCTCGTTCACGTGGCATACGGAATGGTATCGCTTGAAGACGGCGCAATGTCCACCCGCAAGGGCAAGGTTGTGTGGCTGGAGGACGTAATTTCCCGCTGCGTGGAAAAGGCGTACGGCATAATTTCCGAAAAGAATCCCGAGCTCGAAAACAAGCAGGATGTTGCCGAAAAGGTAGGCATAGGCGCCGTAATATTCGGCGCGCTGTACAACAACAAGATAAAGGACATCGTCTTTTCCTACGATAAGGTTTTGAGTTTCGAAGGCGAAACCAGCGTATACGTGCAGTATACCTGCGCGCGCGCAAATTCCGTCATGGAAAAGGGCGGAGTGCCCGCAGACTATGCCGTAACGGACATTCTCCCGCAGGAGGCGGAGGTCATAAAGAGCATTGCCGCCTTCCCCCAGGCTGTAAAGGACGCCGCGGAAAAGTACGAACCCAGCATAGTCGCGCGCTTTGCCGTCGACCTTGCGCAGAAGTTCAACAAGTTCTACTTCGACTGCAAAATTCTCACCGCCGAAGGCGACAAAAAGAACTTCCGACTGGCTCTTACCGCCGCCGCGCTCATCGCGCTTAAAAATGCGCTTACGCTGCTCGGCATAGGCGTACCCGATAAAATGTAACTAAAAAAGCGGCGCCGCTGAAATTTTCAGCGGCGCCGCTTTTGCGTAATTTATAAAAAACAGCGCGCGGTGTTTTGCATTACTTCGCGCGGGTTATAAATAAAATGATGATAAAAGCAATTATATTCGACCTTGACGGAACACTTCTGAATACCGCGCCCGATATACAGCGCGTACTCAACGCAAGTCTGGCAAAGTTTTCAATGCCGCCCGTCAGCATGCAAAAACTTCATTCTATTTTAGGCGACGGAGCCTACAACCTTGTATGGCGTGCCCTTCCCGAGGATAAAAAGGACCTTGCGGACGCCGTTCTCGCCGACTATGCGCCCGCATATGCCGCGTGCGACAACAGTCTTACGCAGCTCTATCCGGGTGAGGACGAGGCGCTTACGCACCTTAAAGCGGCTGGCGTAAAGCTGGCCGTGCTCTCCAATAAGCCGCAGGACGCAACTTCCGCCGTATATAATGCAAAGCTTTCAAAGTACGGTTTCGATGTCGTTCTCGGTCAGGGAAGATTTGCTCTCAAACCCTCGCCCGAGGGAACGGAATACATAATCTCCTCGCTAGGACTTAAAAAAGAGGAGTGCCTCTTCACGGGCGACGGCGAAACGGATGTGCGTACGGCCCAAAATGCAGGCCTGCCCTGCATATCTGTTCTGTGGGGATTCAGAAAAAAAGAACAGCTTGCCGCCGCGGGTGCAACGCTGTTTGCTGAAAATTACACAGATTATTTACATATTTTACAAGAAAAAT
>DVMA01000075.1 GCA_018715195.1 Candidatus Coproplasma excrementavium
GAAAAGGCGTCCGCGCTGACCCGCTTGCGGATCGCCTTTTTCCTCGCGGCGGGCGGAAAGATAATATAAAAAGGTGATCGATGAACATCATAGAAGTGGAAAATCTTGAAAAATCTTACGGAAAAGTGCGCGCGGTAGACGGAATCACGTTTTCCGTGGAAAGGGGTTCGCTCTTTTCCTTTTTAGGCGTCAACGGCGCGGGCAAGAGCACTACCATAAATATTTTATGCTCCATTTTGAAAAAGGACGGAGGAAATGTTAAGATATGCGGCTTTGACCTCGACCGCGATTCGCACGAAATAAAAAAGCGGATAGGCGTGGTGTTTCAGAAAACTGTGCTCGACGACAGACTCACCGTGCGCGACAATCTCTGCGTGCGCGCATCATTTTATGGGCTTACAGGCAAGGCCTGGGCGCGCAGGCTTGACGAACTTGAGGAAGTGCTTTCTTTAAAAGATATATTAAACCGCCCGTTCGGCAAACTGAGCGGAGGACAGCGGCGCAGGGCGGACATAGCCCGCGGACTTATCAACAAGCCCGAACTGCTGTTTCTTGACGAGCCAACCACTGGGCTCGACCCGCAGACGCGCGCCGCGGTATGGACTGCCGTGCAGAGACTGCGCGAAAGCGAAAAGACTACCGTGTTCCTGACCACGCATTACATGGAAGAAGCCGACGTTTCCGACAGGGTAATAATAATAGACGGCGGAAAACTTTCCGCAGACGGCTCTCCCGCAGAGCTAAAAAACAAATATTCCCGAAGCAGACTCAGGCTTTACGGCGATGCGGAAAGCATAAAAAAAGAGCTTGAAGGCGCGGACATAAAATACGAAGACGACGGCACTGCCATAGTTATAAACTTTGAAAAAGCAGCGGATGCGAGCGCGTTCATTGCGGCATATCCCGCGGCGTGCAAAGATTTTGAGTATATAAAAGGCAGCATGGACGACGTGTTTTTAAATGTTACGGGCAAGAAGCTCGGAGGGGGAGTATGACTGTTTTCAACGCGCTAATGCGCCTTACTCTGCGCAATATAAAGGTGTTCGTAAAGGACAGAGCCAACGTATTTTTTGCGCTTCTCGCGCCGCTGATAGTGCTTGCGCTGTACGTGCTGTTTATCGGCAGAATGCAGAATGACGGCATTATAGAAAGTCTGGCGCAGTACGGCGTCTCCGCCGACGATAAAGTGCGCGCCTTTACTGACAGCTGGATGCTTTCCGGTGTTATGGCGACTTCCTGCATAACCGTGCCGCTGTGCGCGTGCGGAATTATGATTCAGGATAAAAACAGAGGAGTAACGGCGGATTATTTATCTTCGCCCGTGCCCGCGTGGATGCCTGCGGCCGCATACTTTTTATCCGTTGCGGCGGCGGGAATCATAATAAGCCTGATAGTGCTCGGAGTATGCTTTGCATGGCTTGCCGCGTCGGGCAGTTGGCTTCTTACCGCGGCGGACGCTTTCGGCTGCGTAGGCGTGGTGATATTGTCCGTTCTTTCGGCTTCAACGCTGCTCGTTTTTGTCATAAGCTTTTTGAGCTCCGAGGGCGCGTTTACGGGCATGAATGTTATAATAGGCACGGTAATAGGCTTCCTCATTGGAGCATATATACCCATCAGTATATTCCCCGAGGGAGTGCAGTATGTAACGCTGTTCGTGCCGGGCAGCTACTCGGCGGCGCTTTTCAGAATCTTTTTCATGCGCGGGGCGGTGGAGGAGCTCGGCGAAGCCGTTTCACCGCAGTTTGCCGACGGGCTTGCAGACAGCTTTTCCGTACACCTTAATTTCTTCGGCGAAAGCCTTTCTTCCGCCGCGTCGGCGGGAATTCTGGCGGGTACGGTAATGCTTTTCGGCGCGTGCTGTTTTGTCGCTGCGGTTATCCGCATGAAAAAGAACAGAATTTAAAGCCGCTATATCTGCGGAATAAGAATGTGTGCGATTGTGTTAGTGGCTTTTTTTAATGTCTCTTTAGCTTGATAAATCCCCAGTTTATAATGGGTACTATAGCCTGAGGTATTAGTGGCGCGATAGCGGCTTCACCTTTGAACATTGGCTGGCAGAGGGGGCTTAATGTGTTATTAAATGTTTCTAATTATGCTGTAACTACGGCAATTAGCGGTGGCAATATAACTTTGGGAGGACTATTATTTAGTAGTATAACTGGGGCTATTGCTGGTGCTGTCGGTGGCTCAGGGCTTATGAATGGAAATACAATGGCCAGTGCGGCTGCAGCATTCGGTTCAAAAAATTTCTTTAAAACTATCGGTGCAAATTTTTGGAAAAAAAGCTTTGATATAGTTGTAAGAAATTCAATTAATGCATTTATTATAGGTGGTGCAGTAAATGGAGCATATTCACGATTTAGTTATTGGTTAAATCCACAAGGTCAATTTGGAGTTTGGTAAAAATGAGTTTGCAAGACGTTTTAAGTATTGTTGGTATATTTTTGTTCCAATTCATTTTTGTGGTTGTCTCTTACTTGTATGCTTTTTGTATGGATGTGGAATTATATGATTCTAATAAATATAATGAAGCAAGAAAAACAATAAAAATTGGGCTAAGGTGGATATTTTGGCGATGCAAAAAGGACAATAATAGAGAAATTTTTATAATTGCTTTTATTCATGAAACTATTAGTCTAGTTATTTTATTTGGGGTGATAGTAGAACTTATTTTATCAATTCTTTTAAATATAAAAATGATTTATATGGTTATTTGTTCCATTTTAATTTTTATATATTGTTTATATTGTGTTATTATCTATCGAATTATTAAGAAAAGATAAATATAGCAAGCGACAGACATAATTCTGCTAAAGAACTTCTTTTGTTTTGTAAGTCTTATTAAAAATACATCTAATATGTATTTCTACAAATATGACGGACTGAACAGGCTGATACGTGAAAACATTGTCGATGGAATATCACGGTATTTAAGTACGATAAATAATGAGGCAACCTGCAATTCAAAAAGATACATGAAAATATTCATGTGATTATACTTGTTGCTGTTTTATTTAAAATGGCGGCAGAAATAAAATTATAAAGGATAATGGTTTGTATGGCTGATTACAAAACTGATTTTCGATTTGCGGGCGAACTTTCACCTGAAAGCAGAAAATATTTAAAAAAGCAACAATTTATCAGAGGGGTGAGTTTCGGACTTATTTTTTCTGGAATACTAATTGCGTGCTTAATTGCAGCTGCTTTAACCATTAGCCCATTCTTTTGGGCATTTTTATTTATTCCGCTTGTGTTGTTTGTAATGGTCAGTATAGCCCCGTTGATTTCGACCGAAAATCACCCGACGCAAATTGAAATAATGGATGGGGTTATTTATACTACAACAGAGCATGGCAACACAATCAGCAAAGATATTTATGATGTAAAAAAAGTAATTGATACGGGTGATTGCTACTTTATATTATTTGCCTTGTTGCCTAAAAATTTTAGTTGCCTTTGTCAAAAGGATTTATTGGTGGAGGGAACATTAGAGGATTTTGAACGATTATTTGAAGGCAAGATTAAAAGGCTCAATAAGAACAAAGAGGGAAAGCAGAATACTTTATAGTTGGATACATTGGCGTCTGATTTGATGTGAAAAGTTTTGGGAAGATAAGGGAAGCGGTCTGATTATGAGAGTTTCTTGCACAGACAAAATGTGCTGTTTTGGACATATTTGAGCTGCTTTTTGCCTAAAATCTGCTCAATTTCAGGGACTTGTATTCGCATATGCCGCAACAGATATAAATAATTCGTATTATATGTGACTCTTTATGGGGAAATATGGCATAAAAGCGGAGGACGCGTGGAAGATGGCGGAAGGCATAAATTCAGACTTTTTCGCGGAGTGCAAGGCAAATTAACACAAAATTATATAACGGACAATAAAACATATAAGACCGAGAGCATTTTTAAAAATGTTTGCATATGAGTCATTCTATAGCACGATTAATGATTTAGGGAAGGGCATAATATCTGTTATTAAAGCTTTCAGGAGGCGTAATATCATTGAATAAAAAAGTTTTTTATCAAGGGTCAATTATACTTTATATTGTTCTTGTGCTTTTATTTGGTATAATTGCTGCGGCGGTATACGTATTAGTAGTTTTATTTACGGATGGCTTTAATATTAATGATTGGTTCTATTGGATTGTGATAGGTGCTTGCTGTGGTATTATTTTGCTTATGGGTTATAAAATTATAAGTTTTTTACGCAACAGAATTATTTTATATGATGATGAAATTTTTGTCCCCGGACATTGGGGTGCTCAAAAAGTTCAATATGAGGTGCATATCCGTTACCGTGATATAAAAGACGTACGCTTGGTCGCACGCAACAAAGATTCTAAAGGACAATCGGTTTTCGGTGTCTTTGTGCAAATGCCTTATATAATTTTTGAAGGGTATGACGGAAAGCAAAAAGCCGTCAATGTTTATTATTATAGCAAAAAGCAGGTTGCAAGTATCATTGACTTGGCTGTGGAGCGCGCTAAAAAGCAAGGTAATGAATTGAACTTAAAATCTGGTTTGGAATTAATCAAGGAATTTATAGCTGGCAATAAAAAAATCGCACGAATTAAGTAATGTGAAATTATAGCAGACATATTATTTTTTATATATGTGCTATTATGTCCCGTTGTATTATAGGGGCAATATTGTAAATATATATTTTTTGATGTAAAAATTAAGATGACGTGAGCAAATGATTTAAGCCCCGAAAGTCAGAAAAACTTTCGGGGCTTATAACTATTTTTATGTCGCTTTTTATTATTTGTTCGCCTTGGCAGATTGTTTGATCTGTGAATGGTAGAAGTAGTTTATGATTATCGGTTTGCCTGTCGGGTTGCGCAGGAAAGGTTCTTCGTCTATGACATATAAAAAGCTGTTAGTTTCGGCATATTCGGCCACCTTTTTATCGAGCGCCATCCAGTAAGACATATCGTTTTTATTATAAATCTGCTGATAGAGGGGGACAAGAGGGGAATATTTTTCAGCGATATAACCCATGATATCCGCCTTGAAGTTACCGCGGAGGTTTAAGTTTTCCAGCCAGATATAATCGCAGAAGTCCTTGATTTTTTCAATTATTTCAAATACCTGAGTAATTTCCGGGAATATGGGCGATATAAAGCAGGTTGTGCGTATGCCCTCTTCGTGGCACTTTTTCATTGCGGCAATTCGGCGTTCAATTGAAATGGCTTTGTCCATATCTTCCTTGAAGCTTTCGTCAAGCGTGTTTACCGACCAGCTGATAAGGGGAGAGGGAAATGTCTTTATTATGTCAAGGTCGCGCAACACAAGGTCGGACTTTGTCGTTATTATAAGGTTAATTCCGCTGCCCTGCATCTGTTCCAGAAAGGCACGCGTGCGGCAGAATATTTCTTCCTGCGGGTTATATCCGTCCGTAACAGAGCCTACAATCATTGTCTGACCTGCGTATCTGCGCGGGTTCTTTATTTTGTCCCAGTGTTTTACGTCAAGAAATGTTCCCCATTCTTCCGTATGCGCGGTAAACCTTTTCATAAAGCAGGCATAACAATATCTGCATGCGTGCGTGCAGCCTACATACGGATTTACGGAATATCCCGCAATAGGCAGATTTGATTTTGTAAGTACAGTTTTTACCTTTAAATGATTTATTTTAATCTCGTCCATCGCTTTCTTCCAGATTATTAAGTACTCTTTTTAAATAGTTTTCAAACTGTTCAATTTCTTCGTCCGTAAAGCCTTTATAATAAATGCTCTCTATTTCGCGGGTGACGTCATCATACTGCTTTCTGAGAGTTTCCGCCGCGGGGGTGAGCGATATGGCAACGCTGCGCTTATCAGTCGGGCTCTCCTCGATGGCGATGAGTTCCTGTTCGGCCATTCTTGCAAGCATTGCGGAAAGAGTGGTTTTGGCAAGTCCGCTCTTTTTTGAAATTTCGGTCGCGGTCAGCTTTTCGCCCTGCCACAGACAATAAAGTATTTTACCCTGCGCGCCGTTGAACGCATCAATATTTTTCTGTTGCAGAATTTTATCGAATTTTCGTCCGCCTATACTCTTTATTTTGGATATTAAAAATCCGCCCTGTCTTTGGTTCATAACTTAAACTCCTCGGGAAATTGCTGTATCATCTGCTTTTCCGAAACTATGCCGTTTGTAAATAAATCTTCTTTCATGAATACTGGTATTTCAAGTTTTAATGCCTGAGCGGCAAGCCCATCAATCCACGACTTTTGAGAAGGCGTCTTGCCTTTGCAGTTGCCGGTTTCAGTGCCAAGTACCAGCCAGCCGATGCCGCTGAAATCTACCTCGCCCACACTGTCTGAAAGCGGTTCGAATGTAGCGTGATAGTGCCGCGCCTTTACATTGCGCTTTAAAATTTCTATGCGCTCCCGTTCGGCGGCGCACGTTACGGTCACCCCGAACCATAGGTTCTCAAGGTCGGTTTTTATATTAAGCCGTTCGGGTCGCTTGGTCAGAAAAATGTATGTATTCTGCGGAGTTGCGGCCGCTTTTTCAAATACTTTTTTCTTCCAGTCGTCCTGCCAGTAGGCAAGGTCGCTCATGCCCGTAAGCAGAAAAACTTTCGGCTCTCTGGTGTCAAACAGTCGGAGCTTGTTTTCAAAAAATTCGGGTTTGTCAAAGTTGTCCGTTATGTGAAATCTGCGGCAGTTGTTGCGCGCATAACAATACCTGCACCCGATAGGACAGCCGATGACGATGTTCAGATTTTTTATTTTGTCCTTTATGCATGTTATCATATCATTTTTATCGCTGGGCAGCTATGAATATCCGTCTCTGCAGAAACGGCTTCAACGTTGTCGTCGGAAAACTTTTGGGTTTTGGCGGAGCATAAACCCGCGCGTGCGTAATTAATGTTGTCTATAATCAGTTACTCAGACACGGATAGTTCTATATAGTACAAATATAATACCATATAGAACTAAATTTGTCAATGGGCGAATTGCATATTTTACAGAAAAATCCAAGAGGAAAGTGTATTTTTGTTGCGTCAAAGACATTGTTGCCCGATTGATTGCGTGAACGGTAGTCATAGGGGAGAGGGTATTCAAAACGGCCTTTAACGGACAAGGAAGCATTATCATGCAGATAAGAGCGGTTTTATAAACAGAAATTCAGCATTCCGGACAGATGGTTTACGTGTTGCAGAAAAAATGTCGGCATGAAAATCATGCCGACAGGGAGGAAAAACTCTGTAAAAAAATGTTCAGAGCGCGATCATCGCATTGCGAATTTGTATCCGCGGCTGAAAATTCTACAGAGGAAATATATGATATGCAGGTATAGACAAGCGTTGAGCAGATGAACAGATAATTTTCGTTTGCGTGAATGCCTTTCGGTAATACTTCTTTGCATACGTTCAGAATTTCTTTCCGCAGGTCAATTTCATTTTCGGCTTTGCTCAGCGCATAAAAAAGGCTTCTGTTTTCTGCAAGTGTTCTGACTGCGGCCAGAACACTTTTTATGTTCCTTGCGGACAGCGTCTTTACAAGGTCGGTAACAAAGGACAGGTAGTACCCCAGCAGGTCCTTCAGCAGCAGGTATTTATCCTCATAATATCTGTAAAAAGTTGTGCGCGAAACGCTGGCTCTGCTGAGAATGTCGCATACAGATATGTCTTTGAAATCATTCTTCTGCAGAAGGTCCACAAAAGACCTGATTATTATCGACTGCGTTCTTTTATAAGTATTAGAAACCTTTATCACCTCACTGACGAGGGTGCGGCTGTGTTCAGCAAAATTATTTCCGATAAGATTAAAGATAAAATCTGAAGGCAGTCTTAACTGCGTGATAAGGTGGGCTATGGAAAGCGTTATACTTGCCACTCCGACGCTCTGGATATTGTATCTGATTGCTCTTGTCCTGTGCGCGGGCGGTCTGATAAACAGAGCCTGGTACATCCTTGACTTTGTTTCGCTTGCGCTTGCGGTGGGAGCATCGGCATATGCGCTTCTTCTGGGTGCGTCGCTCGGTGAAGTGGCCGCGGCGCTGATGTTGTTTCTTGCAATCGGGCTTATGACATTCGTGCCCTTCGGCATAAAGAAAAAACCTGACAATAACGCAAGACATAAAGAGAGTATGGATGGTACGGGGGATAAGAAGAAATGAATTTCAACTCCCTTCAGTTTCTCATATTCCTGCCTGTCGTTCTGCTTATGTACTGGCTGCTGCCGCACAGACTCCGCTGGGTATTGCTCTTGCTGGCGTCCTATTACTTTTACATGAGCTGGAACGCCTGGCTTGTGTTTGCAATACTCGGCACAACGATTATTTCATATCTGTCGGCCATACTCATAGAGCGGACTGAAAGGAGGAGCCTTAAAAAACTCTTTCTTGTCCTTATGGCGATTATAAGCCTGGGGCTGCTTGTCTATTTCAAGTACTATAATTTCCTCATTCAGAGCGCGGTTGACTTTCTCAATCTTTTCAGAATGAACATAGAGAGTCCCTCGCTGGACATAATACTGCCCGTAGGCATCAGTTTTTATACTTTTCAGACGCTTTCGTGCGTTATAGACGTATACAACGGCAGTTTAAAAGCTGAAAGACACTTCGGCTACTACGCGCTGTACGTATCCTATTTCCCGCAGCTTGTCGCGGGGCCTATAGAGAGGGCGGGCGACCTGCTTCCGCAGCTTAAAGCCGAGCACTTTTTCAGCAGAGAGGACTTCGAATCGGGGTTCAGAATTTTGCTCGTCGGTTTTTTTCGCAAGTGCGTCGTGGCAGATTTTTGCAGCCTGTTTGTCAACAATGTTTTTGCGAATCTCGGCGAGGCAACGGGAATTGCCATGGGATGTGCGCGCATGATGGGCGTAAAACTTACCAGAAATTTCAACAGACCTTACCTTGCGCAGAGTTATACGGAATTTTCCGCCGCTGGCACATAACGCTAAACAGATGGTTTACCTATTATGTATACATACCTATGGGCGGCAGCAAAAAGGGTAAAGCGAGAAAACTGTTGAACATTCTGATAGTGTTCGCGCTCAGCGGTCTGTGGCACGGAGCAAACTGGACTTATCTTATATGGGGTCTGTATGCGGGAATCTGGGTCTGCACGGAAAGCATATTTAAAAAACCTGCAACATCCTTTCTGAAAGCCAGAAATATTGACCTGACAAAGCCGTGGATAGTGTGGGCAAGGCGCGCAGCGATGTTTCTCGTGTTCATGCCCGCGGCTCTTATATTTCGGGCGGAGAGCGTGGCGCAGATAGGCGAGGCTCTGTCAAAGATATCTGTGATAGATATTCCGCAGACGACAGAGATTCTGGGCTTAAATGCGGAAAAAACATTGCTGTTGGTTGTAAGCATTGCGTGCATGTGTCTTATATACTATTTCGGCGAATACAGAGCGTGCGCAAGGCGGCTTGTCAGCATAGCCGAAAAAAGGAGCGTGGCCGTCGCGGACGACAGAAGAATATTCGTCTGCATTGCTGCGGTGCTTGCGATTGCAATTATGTGGACGGCTTTGCTGGAAAGCGGCGATGTGACCGCATTTCAGTATTTTCAGTTTTAAGAGGGGGTTATTAAGCCTGCAGATACATCAATTTATGAATACATTAAAAACTATGCCGCGGAGCAGCCGGACAGTATTGTGCTATTTGATGAAACTGTCTCCTATACGGCAAGCACATTTTTTAATACCGTAACCGCAATGGCAAACACTTTGTACGGACAGGGAATAAGAGCGGGCGATTTCATTGCAATCAGGGCGGAAAGAAATGTAAATACTTTGCTGTGGCTCTTTGCCGTGCAGATAATGGGAGGGGTTGCCATAATGTGTGACCCCCACTCTGATATGCGCGAAATGTTGGTTAAAAATAATATTTCGGCAAAAAAATTGATTGAAGACGAGCCGGCAGTAAAGAGTGAAGCGTTTCGGGGCATTGATTTTGTCCCTCTTGAAGACAGCCGTAAAACTACCATCGTCATCTTTACTTCAGGTTCAACGGGCGGGGTAAAGGCTGTAAAACTCAGTCAGTACGCATTTATAAACAGTGCGGTTGATACAAGCCCTCTCGGAGATTACCGAAATAATGACGTGGTTGCCGCGCTGCTTCCGTTTCACCACGTGTTTGCCATGGCGCTTGCGCGGCGAAATTTACTGTGGTATAATGAATTCGTAACTTTTTAAAACCTGGTTTGTTTTCAGCATATATGCGGGGCAATCGGCGTTTTCACCGTTTCGGGAAATGGCGGCTGTCCCTGGCTGACTTTAATTAAAATTTAAGTATTTGCGGCATATATGCGGGGCAATTAAAAAACGGGAGGGAGTATGGACAAAAAACCCGACAGTATAATAATCCGCGGCGCGCGCGTTCACAACCTTAAAAACGTGGATGTGGAGGTGCCGCTCGGCGAAATTGTTGGCATTGCGGGCGTTTCGGGTTCGGGCAAGTCGTCGCTGGCACTCGGCGTGCTTTATGCCGAAGGTTCACGCAGGTATTTTGAGGCGCTTTCAACTTATACCCGTCGCCGCATGACCCAGGCGGCAAAGGCGGATGTGGACGATGTGCTCTACGTTCCCGCGGCGCTCGCTCTTCATCAGCGACCCTCGGTGCCTGGCATACGCAGTACTTTCGGTACGGGCAGCGAACTTTTAAGCAGCGTCCGCCTTATGTATTCAAGACTTGCAAGCCATCGCTGTCCTAACGGTCATTACCTTGCGCCTTCGCTTGCCGTGGCGGCGGGTCAGCAGCTTGTGTGCCCCGTCTGCGGCGAAAAATTTTACGCCCCCTCTGCCGAGGAGCTCGCCTTCAACAGTCAGGGTGCCTGCCCGCGCTGTAACGGTACGGGCGTCGTGAATACCGTGGACAGGAGTACGCTCGTTCCCGATGAAAGCCTTACGATAGACCAGGGCGCCGTTGCTCCCTGGAACTCGCTGATGTGGTCGCTTATGACCGATGTCTGCCGCGCGATGGGCGTGCGCACCGATGTGCCCTTCTGCGAGCTAACCGAAAAGGAAAAGGACATAGTATACAACGGCCCCGCCGTCAAGAAACATATTTTCTATCGCTCCAAGAATTCCGATGTGGCGACAGAGCTGGACTTTACCTATTACAATGCTGTGTACACCGTTGAAAACGCGCTTTCCAAAGTGAAGGACGAGAGCGGAATGAAGAGGGTGGAACGCTTTTTGAAACAGGATGTGTGCCCAGAATGCGGCGGTTCGCGGCTGAGCTCGGCCGCACGCGCGCCGCTGCTGCGCGGCATACCGCTGGACGAGGCCTGCCGCATGACACTTGACGAACTTTCAGAGTGGGTGGACGGCGTACCTGCCTCCCTGCCCGAGGAAATGCGCCCCATGGCGGAGAGCATATGCCAGTCCTTCCGCACGGTTGCAAAGCGGCTCAAGGAACTGGGGCTCGGGTATCTCTCGCTGGACCGCGCGTCGGCAACGCTGTCCACGGGCGAACGTCAGCGCATGCAGCTTGCGAGGGCGGTGCGCAACCGCACGACTGGCGTGCTCTACGTTCTGGACGAGCCTTCTATCGGACTGCACCCCATGAACGTTGCGGGGCTTGAAGGGGTGATGCACGACCTTGTGGCGGACGGCAACTCGGTGGTGCTTGTCGACCACGACACGCAGATACTCTCCATTTCCGACCATATTATAGAGATGGGGCCGGGAGCGGGCGCGGATGGCGGCCGCGTTATAGCAAGCGGCAGCGTACAGCAGCTTGAAAACGACCCTCATTCCATTATAGGCAGGTTTTTAAAAAGCGGGCCGCGCTGCCTTCTGACGCGCATTCCCAAAGAGGAGATGTTCGCTCTCGGAAGGATACACCTTTCCACGGGGCCCATTCACACGGTAAAGCCTCTGGAAGTTGATTTTCCCAAGGGCAGGCTGACCGTTGTGACGGGCGTTTCGGGTTCTGGCAAGACTACGCTCATACTAGAAAGCCTCATTCCCGCCATAGAGGCGCTTACCCGCAACAAAAAACTGCCCGAACACGTCCGCGGTGCGGAGGCGGAGGGTATATCGCAGATAAAACTGATAGACGCCACGCCGATAGGCGTGAATGTGCGCTCCACGGTGGCTACCTATGCGGGCGTGCACGACGAACTGCGCAAGATATTCGCGCGCACGGCTGAAGCGGGCGTTCTCGGATATAAGGCGGGCGACTTTTCCTACAATACGGGCAAGCTGCGCTGCCCCGTGTGCGACGGCACGGGCACAATCAGTCTGGATGTGCAGTTTCTGCCCGACGTGGACATACCCTGCCCCGAATGCCGCGGCTCGCGCTATTCAAAGGACGCAAGTGCGGTGCATTACTGCGACAAGCACGGCAAAAAATTCACTCTGCCAGAGCTTATGGACGCCGACATAAACACCGCAATCGAAATGTGCTCGGGAATGAAACTGGTCAGTCAGCGGCTTAAAATTTTAAAGGACCTCGGGCTCGGATATCTGACGCTGGGCGAGGAGACTCCCGGACTTTCGGGCGGCGAGGCGCAGAGACTGAAGCTTGCGGGCGAGATGGGCAGAGCGCAGTCCGATACGATATTCGTGTTCGACGAACCCACAATCGGTCTGCACCCGCTGGACGTTCAGACGCTCGCCTCGGTGTTCCGTTCGCTGATAGAGAGCGGCGCGACAGTAATAGTAATAGAGCACGACCTTGACATAATAAAGAGCGCGGACTATATCGTGGATATGGGCCCCGGAGGGGGAGAGAGCGGAGGCAGAATAGTTGCCTGCGGCACTCCCGAAGAAATTGCCGCGTCAAAGGAGAGCGTTACAGGCAGATTTTTATAATGAGGACAGGTGTGTCCCCTGCGGGCGCACTTAAAACGCGGGCGGCGCAGAATGCGCCGCCCGCGTTTTTTAGTTAATTCGGCCATATATGTCGTCCGATTGCTTTTACTCTTTGTCATATGTCTGCTTTTCTGCGGCAATTTTTTCATAATTCTGTCTGTCCGCTCTGTCGCGCGAAATTGCGTAAAGTATCAGGTGAACGGCGCATATTGCCGCGCATACCGCCGTCAGAACCCAGAATATGGTATCCTGGAATGTGCCGCTGCCGAGGTCGGTTACTATAAGGCCGCCTACGTCAAACGCAAAGTGCAGCGCAATCGGCGCCCACAGGCTTTCTGTGCGTTCGGCAGTGCACGCAAACATGAGTCCCGTCAGAAAGGTATATCCCACCTGCAAAAGCGTGGGGCTTATGCCCGCGCCTTCGGCAAGATTTAAAAGGTGAAACAGCGCGAATATGGCGGAGGAGAGCAGTACGGTTATCAAAAAACTGTGTCTGCGGTTTTTGTATATGTCCCGCACAAGCCATAAAAGCACGCCGCGGAAAATCACTTCCTCGCTTATGGCAATGAACAGACATTTCAGCAAAAACAGCCATATAATGTCAGCTCTTTCAATGTTTGCCGTGCCCGAAATCAGTGCGGAAAAGGGGAAGTTTGCTATAACCACAAGCATTGCGGGCACACACCACAGAATGAGCCGCGGCGCGTCCTTTATATTTACTTTGAAAAAGCCGCGCATATCGCATATGACCGCCAGCGAGTATATGGCAACGCTCAGCGCAACGCGCGGCAACGTGTCGCGCCACAGCTTGTCGCATGCTTTGTCTGCGGAGTATGTTATCGGCACGAAAAATATTACTATGAATGCCGCCACGCTTAAAACAAGAAATGCCGTGGCGGTAATTTTTATCTTTTTGCTCATAAAAAAATTATATAAAATTATATGACATATGTCAATATGTGCGGCGCAGATTGTCCGATTTTGCCGTGAAACGGAGGCTAAGGGAGGGCATAACGCCGTGCGCTGAAAATTTTACGCCGTCCCAAGGCGTATCCGCTATGCATAACCTCGGTTAATCGGCCATATTATAAGCGCAAATTATCCTTTTCGGCAAAGTTTATTACAATTT
>DVMA01000012.1 GCA_018715195.1 Candidatus Coproplasma excrementavium
GTGCCGCCCGCCGCTTTTTGCATATTTTTCCGCGCTTTAAAAAGGCGTTATTCTGCACATACTATCGTGGCAATATAAAATTTTTAAAAGTTTATATTCAGTTAATAATAAATTTACGGTGGCTTGATATATTTCGCGTATAACTGATTGTGAAAAGTGCGGGAGGAAGAATATGCAGAGAAAATATTTTTATTCGGACGAAATAAACGACGACTTTGCGGGCACGCACATAACGGCGGTAACTCTGCCCGAAGATTATAAATTCGTGCCCCGCACAAAGGGGTGGAAGGCGGCAAGATTGTTTGTGTACAAGCTGTTTGCCACGCCGATTATTATGCTTGCAGGCGCGCTTTTGGTGCGCTACAAAAACAGGCGCGTTTTAAAGGGATACAAGCGCGGCGGCGCGTTTATATACGGCAATCACACCGCGTATCTCACCGACGCGCTCAATCCCACGGCCATAGCCTTCCCGCGGACGGCGGACGTGGTGGTGAATGCGGACGCCGTTTCCATAAAGGGCATAGGCGGACTTGTGCGCCTTCTCGGCGGGGTGCCCGTTCCGCAGGACCTGCACGGGCTTAAAAATTTTTCGCAGGACATAATCTCCGCGGCGGAGAGCGGCCATTGGGTGGCCGTATACCCCGAAGCGCACATCTGGCCGTATTACACGGGCGTGCGTCCGTTCGGCGCGGCGTCCTTCAAGTACCCCGCAAAGTGCGGCCTGCCCGTGTTCTGCTATACCACGGTATATAAAAAGCGCCGCATTTTCAAAAAGCCCGCAAGGGTTGTGTATATAGACGGCCCGTTCTTCGCCGAGGGTGCAAACGTGAGGGAGCGCGCTCAGGATTTGCGCGACAAGGTATATTCTGCTATGTGCGAAAGGGCAAAACTTTCTGACTGCGAGTACTGCGAATACGTAAAGGTGGAGGACGCCAGACTTGCGGCGTCGCTCAATGCCGCGCAGAGCAGGTCCATGCCCAGAACGGTCGTGGAGCCGCTGCCGCAGACGGAGGAAGAGGAACAGTCGGAGGTTGCAAGCCAGGCTTAAAGAGGCGTATAACCGCATTGGTTGCGGCATATATACGGATGAATGGAAAAAAGGCAGAGGCCGCGACGCATTTATGCGCCACGGCCTCTGCCTTTATATAAATTTTTTAAAGTTCGGAAAGCAGATTTTTCATATCGTACAGTCCCGCAGGTTTGCCCGCAATCCATTTTGCGGCGCGTATCGCGCCCGCCGCAAATACTTTTTTGGAGCGTGCCGAGTGCGAAAGCGTTATAATTTCGTCCTCGCCGCAGAACATAACCTCGTGTTCGCCCACAATCGTGCCGCCGCGCACCGCGTGCAGACCTATCTCTCTGCCGCGCGCGCCGACTATTCCTTCGCGGCCGCACACATACGGCTTTTTATCCTCAAAGGCAGAATTTGCACTCTCGGCCAGCATTAGCGCCGTGCCGCTGGGCGCATCCTTTTTGAGGTTATGATGTTTTTCTATAATCTCTATGTCGTACTTTTCGCCGAGGAAGGCCGCAGCCTCGCGCACAAGCTTTACAAGCAGATTCACGCCAACCGAAAAGTTTGCCGTGCGGAAAATTGCCACCTTTTTGCTGTACTCGTCTATAAGTTCCAGCTGCGCGGGGGTGTGTCCCGTGGCGGCAATCACCGCGGGTACGGCGTTTTTAGCGCAGAATTCAAGTTCGCCTTCAAGGCAGGCGGGGGAGGAGAAGTCTATCACCACGTCCACTTTTTCGCTCACTTCGTCAAAGCTTTTATAAACCTTGCCCGCAAAGTTTTCGGGTGCGTGCAAATCTACTCCGCAGACGGCCTCAGCCTCGCCGTCACCCTTGAGCAGTTCAAGGATATTGCCGCCCATATGGCCGGCAATTCCGCATATAAGTACCTTTATCATACTCTTTTTACTCCCAGGCGCGCAATGCATTCTTCCATAATCTTTTTATGCGCGTCTTCAAGCTCGGTGAGGGGAGGTCTGGGAAGTCCCGCATCCAGACCTATCAGATTGCAGCCGTATTTTACGGGTATGGGGTTTACTTCGGTAAAGCAGGCGTCAATCAGGGGCAGAAGTTTATCCTCCAGCTCGTTGGCCTTTTTAAGGTCGCCCGCCTGCACATATTCGTAAACCTTTCTGCATTCGCGCGGTACTATGTTGGAAACAACCGAAATAAGTCCCGCTCCGCCTATCGCGAGAATGGGCAGATTGAGGTTGTCGTCGCCCGAATATACGTCCATCTTTCCGCGCACTCTGCGCATGGTTTCGCATATCTGCTCCATATTGCCGCACGCCTCCTTTATGCCTGCCATATTGGGTATGGAGGAGAGCTCTTCGGCGGCGGGGGGAAGGATGTTCACGCCCGTGCGCGGGGGTACGTTGTAGGCAATAACGGGCAGCCGCGTGGCGGCGCATATCGCCTTGTAATACTCAACTATGCCGCGCTGCGTGCATTTGTTGTAGTACGGCGTGACGGCCAGAAGTCCGTCGGCGCCCAGCTCTTCGGCAATGCGCGCACCCTCTACGGCGTGCGCCGTGCTGTTTGAACCGCAGCCGAACACTATTTTTGCGCGTCCTCTCACCTTTTCCACGGTGTAGCGCATCAACGCGCGCTTTTCCTCTTCCGTCATTGTGGGGGGTTCGCCCGTGGTGCCAAGCACAAGCAGCATATCCGTGCCGTTTGCAATCTGGTATTCAATCATTCTGCCGAACGCTTCAAAATTCACCGAACCGTCGGCCGCGAACGGGGTAATCATTGCGGTACCCGTACCTGTAAAAAAGCCCGTCATATATTTCACCTCTCAATTTTTTGTGCGGCCGAGTGCAAATTTTTTCGCGGCTTTTCTGCCTGCCGAGGTCGTTCGTTCGGCCATAGTGCCGCGGCAATTTCCCTCTCATTTGGGAAAAATAAAATTTTCCCTCCGCGGCTCTCCATTTATAATATATGAAAAACAATTAAAATCAGTAGATGTGTTTTACTTCCGCGCCCTTATCTTTATTCGGGGTGAAAACAACAGCTGCTCAGTCAAAGTAGCCCTTTTTTGCAAGAAGTTCTGCAAGCAGTACTGCGCCGCCTGCGGCTCCGCGCAGAGTATTGTGCGAAAGACCTACGAATTTGTAGTCGAACACGTTGTCCTCGCGCAGTCTGCCCGCGCATATGGCCATACCGTTCTCCGTCATTCTGTCCAGCTTTGCCTGGGGACGGTTGTCCTCTTCAAAGTAGTGTATGAACTGAGCGGGGGCGGAGGGCAGTTTGAGCGCCTGGGGTTCGCCCGAAAATTCTGCCCAGGCGGAGAGAATTTCCTCTTTTGTGGGCTTGTTTTCAAAGTTTACAAACACAGCCGCCGTGTGGCCGTCCGATACGGGCACCCTCAGGCACTGCGCCGTGATTGCGGGGGTGGTGGCGGGCACTATCTCGTCGTCCTGTATGCTGCCCCATATTTTCAGCGGCTCCTTTTCGCTCTTTTCCTCTTCGCCGCCGATGTAGGGTATTATGTTGTCTATTATCTCGGGCATGGTTTCAAACGTCTTGCCCGCGCCCGATATTGCCTGGTACGTGGTCACGGCTGCGCTCTTTATGCCGAACTTTTTAAGCGGGTGGAGCAGGGGCACGTACGACTGCAGCGAGCAGTTGGACTTTACCGCTATAAATCCGCGCTTTGTGCCGAGGCGCTTTCTCTGCGACTCTATTATTCTGATGTGGTCGGCATTTATTTCGGGTATGACCATGGGCACGTCGGGGGTAAAGCGGTGCGCGCTGTTGTTGGAAACTATGGGGCACTCAAGCTTTGCGTAGGCATATTCCAGCGCCTTTATGTCCTCTTTGTTCATGTTCACCGCGCAGAAGCAGAAGTCTGCCATCGCGGCAATTTTTTCCTTGTCCGCATCGGCGTCCATAACCACCATATCCGCATATTTTTCGGGAAGGGGCGCGCTCATGTGCCAGCGGCGGAGGGCGTCCTTATATTTTTTGCCTGCCGAAGAGGAGCTTGCCGCAAGGCAGACAACGTTGAACCAGGGGTGATTTTCAAGAAGGAGCAGAAAACGCTGTCCTACCATGCCGGTGGCGCCAATTACGCCGACGTTGAATTTTTTCATTGTATTCTTCCTTAAAATAAAATATTTTTACGGTTTAAGCCGTTTGGTTCTAAATCGCGCCGCACATTTTGCTGTAAATGACCTGCGCGGCACGCCATAATTTATAAAAGAGCGGCACATATGCCGCAAATAACGCGCTGTATAACAAAAAAGCGGAGCGTATTGTGCGCCCCGCCGTAAATACAGTAAAACAAAAAATTTCACCGAAAAGCGCAACGCATAAAGCGACAGTTGCAAGGGTATTGACCTTTGCACCCAGCGCACGGCAAGGGACCCTTGCGCTTCGGCGGAGATGCCCTTTCGCCGCGAAAAAATTTACAAAATTCCCTTAAATTTATTCGCTCCGCGGGTACTGATGCTCGTCCGCTCCTCTGTTCAGTAGAATAAATATAACACAGCGCCGCCCGAATGTAAAGAAATTTATCAAACATCGCGGAAAATTATTTGAAAAAATAATATCAATGCTGTATAATATTGTAAATGAGGCGGTATGCCGTGCGCTTTACGGCCCGCCGTAAATTCATTTCAAGGAAAACAAGATGGCTTCACAGACCGTAGCAAACGCCTTAAAAGGCAACGAAATATGCGATTACACCCGCCGCGCTTCAGATAAGGGCAGGTGGGCCGCAACCTGGACTGTATTCAGCTCCAACTTTCTCAAAATAATCATCACCAACCTGCTGACGTTGGTATTCTTTCTTCCGCTCGCAGCGGCAGTGTTCCTGCGCGGAATGTATGTGAACACCAATTTCGGACTGTATCCCTTCAGCACCAACATAGGCCCCACGGCAGTGCCCGCCCTTCCCAATGTAGCGGGAATGGCCGAACAGATTACCATGACGGCCGACCTCATCTTCTATTCCATTGCCATACTCTGCGGCCTCATAGCCGCCGTAGGCGTGGCCGGCGCGTGCTATACGCTCAAAAAGATGGTGAACACCGGCGGAGAATACAGCGTAAAGGACTTCTTCCGCGGCGTTAAAAAATCCTATTTCAGAGTGGCTCTGCCAGTTCTGCTGTTCATGGTGCTGTTCTTCTGCACCGTGCTCGTGTCCGACTGGAAGAATATGGAAATTGCGCTCGGCCACTCTTCTGGCTGGCCCATCGCCGCAACCGTGCTCATGATTATACTGCTCGTCGTTGTCGGCATAATCTGCCTCTGGCTCATCGCAGTCGGCGTAAGCTACAAAGTGGGCCCTCTTCAGACGATAAAGAGCAGCTTTTCGATGCTCGGACACTCCGTTCTGCAGACGATATTCATGGCGGGTTTTTCGTTCATACCCGTATGGCTTTTGCTCGTAGGCGGAATCGTTCAGTCGATAATGCTGTTTATCTTCATATTCATAGGTTTCTCGTTCATATTCATATGCTGGATGAGTTACACGCAGTGGATATTCGATATGTTTGTCGCACCTCCCATAGAGGAGAGCAAACCCGCGGCTAAAAAGTCCGCTCCCGCAGCTGCGGCAAACGCCGAGACCGACGAAAAGGACCTTGCGCGCGAAATGCTTGCAGCCGGCAGAATAGAAGTGCTTGCAACGCCCATGGCCCCCATCGGCAAGGAACTTGCGCCCGCGCTCGGCAAAAGTTACGGCCGCGGCGACCTTGAAAGAGTAGCCCTCGGCAGGCAGGAGATTGAAAAGAAGGCCGCAGATTACAGGGCGGCTCACAAAAACGACAAGCGCTTTGCCGAATACAATGCCATGTTTGCCGACAGAGAAAAAGCTCTCGGCGACGACGGCAAGAAGGGCAAGAAGAAAAAGAAGATAAGCGCGGACAATCTTTTAAGGTGACGCGCACACTGCCATGAAGAAAAGTTACGCCGCCATCGGCGGCAGATTTGAATACCTTAACTCTGACTGCGGCTATGAACAATGGTCGCAGTATTTAATTAAAACGCTTGCCGAACTCGGCGCGGGAACGGTCGGCGTGGACATAGGCTGCGGCAACGGCTACTTTACCCGCGCTCTCTGCCGCGAGGGAAAGAGCATGCTCGGCGTGGACATCTCGCCCGAAATGCTCTCCGCCGCGGAGGACATCGCCCGCAGACAGGGCATACGCGCCGAATTTTTACTCGGCGATATAACCAAACTAAAACTGACAAGCCGCGCCGACTTTGCCATAGCCATAAACGACTGCCTCAACTACGTTCCGCAAAACAAGCTGCATGCCGCCTTTTCGCACGTGGCGGGCTGCCTTAAAAAGGGCGGCGCGTTCGTGTTCGACATAAGCACGGAGTACAAGCTGAGCAAAATTCTCGGCGACAATATGTTTGCCGATGACGAGGACGACATAGCCTACATCTGGTTCAACAAGTTTGAAGGCGACAGGGTGGTTATGGACATCACCGTGTTCACGCAGACGGAGAGCGGACTTTTTAAAAGAGAGGACGAGCGCCACGTTCAGTACGTGCACAGAAGAGAGGACGTCGTGGCCGCGCTTGAAAGTGCTGGGTTCGAAGTCGTGCGCGCGGAGGGGCATTTGGGCGTGCCGCTCTCGGATGACAGCCAGCGCATGAACTTCATCTGCGTAAGGCGCTGAAAACTGTACGGCAAAATAAATATTCTGTCGGGGAACGCGCCTTGCAAACGCAAAAAATTTGCCGCTTAAACGTGGCCCCGAAAGAGTTCCCAAAAAACAGGACTTGCCGCGTAAAATGCGTCAGACAATCAAATCGCCGCGCTGTCAGCGTTTGAACGGCGACGCTGCGCCTTATATATAATTGGCAGGCGGAGCATAAATTTTGCGCGGGGCAAGGCTCAAGTCTTGCGCTGTTTTGCGGCAGGTGACATTGCCGCAAAAGCTGCGGCGCGGAAAGTTAAGACCCGTCTGCACAAACTTATAACGGGATAATGCAATGAACAGACTTTATAAAACTCTGATATTCAATAAACAGGTTTCTCTTTCGGTGCTCGATACCACCGAGCTGTGCCAGAGGGCGCGCGACATTCACTCGCTGGAGCCCGCGGCGGCAAAGACTTTAGGCGAACTGCTCACCTGCGGCGCGTATATGGCGGGCTGCCTCAAAAGCGAAAAGGGCGCGGTTTCCATAACCATAAAGGCGGGCGAAAACTCGGGTACGGCCAGCGTTTCGGGCGATGTAAATCTGCATATGCGCGGCTATATAGACGGCAACGCGGGCGGCAGACTTGCGGGCGGCTTTATGACCGTTGTCAAGGACGACGGCTTTTTCCGTCCCTTTACAGGCGCAAGCGAGCTGATATCCGACGACGTGTCCGAGAATATGGAGCACTACTTTGAGCTCTCCGAGCAGATTTTCACCAAAGTGCGCGTGGCGGCAAAGTTCGATGGCGAAAAATGCATTGCCGCGGGCGGCGTGGTTATGCAGATTCTCCCCGGCGCGGGCGCGGACGTTGAAAAGGCTGTCGTCGATAAGATGAACAGCATTGGCGACATTGCCGCAGATATCGCTCAGCTCGGCGCTGAGGGCGTCGTCAAAAAGTTCTTCTCGGAGGAGACGGCGGGCGCATATTCGTATATAACCGAACCGCAGTACAAGTGCAACTGCTCGCGCGAAAAGATTTCCGCGCTGCTCGCCACTATGGACAGGGCGGAGCTGGAAGATATTTTAAAGGAGCAGGGCGAAATTTCCGTACACTGCCATTACTGCAACACCGACTATAAGTTCGGTCAGGAAGATATAGATTATATTGAAAAGTTGCGGCAAAATAAAGTTTAAGTTGACAAAATGAGCAAGACAGAAGCCATGGATTTCAGCGACGACAGGCTGCTCGCCCTCGCCGCCGAAAAACTCGATGAACACAACTTAATAGGAGCGTTGCGTCTGCTCAATAAAAATTCGGCCCTCAACTTCCCCGACGACCGTTCTTTTATGCTGTACGCCGAAATTTACGACGATATGGAGCTGTACGAAAGGTCGGTGAACAACTGGTTCCGCTATCTGGACG
>DVMA01000076.1 GCA_018715195.1 Candidatus Coproplasma excrementavium
CCACTTGTTGTGGAAGCCTCTCTTGGGGATGCGCCTTGCAAGAGGCATCTGGCCGCCTTCGAATCCGGGACGTACGCCGCCGCCCGAACGCGCCCACTGGCCCTTGTGGCCCTTGCAGCTCGTCTTGCCCGTGCCGCTGCCTATGCCGCGGCCAAGCCTTTTAACCGATTTTGTCGAACCCTCTGCCGGGGATAAAGTATCAATTCTCATAACCTTTTATGGCCTCCTTATACTTTTTCAACCTTGAGAAGGTGTGCTACTTTCTTTATCTGACCCATGATGGCGGGGTTCTCTTCGAACGTCTTTTCG
The DNA here is from genome assembly GCA_018715195.1 of Candidatus Coproplasma excrementavium. Classification (GTDB taxonomy): domain Bacteria; phylum Bacillota; class Clostridia; order Christensenellales; family Borkfalkiaceae; genus Coproplasma; species Coproplasma excrementavium. The sequence continues at coordinate 310 of DVMA01000076.1, forward strand.
GAACGGATCTTTCTGAGTCCGAGCGCCGCAACCGTTGCCTTTACGGTATCAACTTCGTTGCATACGCTTTTTATAAGAGTTACTTTTATCATTTCGTTCCTCCGATTAACCTAAGATCTCTTCCGCCGTCTTGCCGCGGGCTGCAGCAATCTGCTCTGCAGTCTTGAGCTCCCTGAGGCCCTCTATCGCTGCCTTTACGCAGTTGATGGGGTTGTTGGTGCCGTGCGACTTGGTACGGATATCCTTGATGCCTGCCGCTTCCATTACGGCACGCACGGGACCGCCGGCTATAACGCCGGTACCTTGTGCCGCGGGCATCATGAGTACCTTGCCTCTGCCGAATATGCCGGTTACGGTGTGGGGAATGGAAGTTTCCTTTACGTTTACCTTGAACATATTCTTCTTGGCCTGGGTGGTAGCTTTTTCTATTGCTTCGGGAACTTCCTTGGCCTTGCCTACGCCGCAGCCGATGGAACCCTTGCCGTCGCCGACTACAACCAGCGCTGCAAAACGCATGTTGCGGCCGCCTTTAACGGTCTTGGATACCCTGTTCACCTGTATAAGCTTCTTTATGGTGCCGTCGTCTTCGGCCCTCTTGAACCTTGATTCCCTTCTTGCAGGTCTCTCTTTCTTTTCTTCCATTTTCTTCGCTCCTTAGAAATTAAGTCCGGCTTCCCTTGCGCCTTCGGCAACAGCCTGCACCCTGCCGGTGTACAGGTAGCCGCCCCTGTCGAATACGACCTCTTTGATGCCCTTTTCGAGCGCTCTTTCGGCCGCAGTCTTGCCTACAAGTTTAGCAGCTTCCGTCTTTGTGAGCTCGGCGACCTGCGCCTTGATTTCCTTCTCCATAGTGGAAGCGGATGCGAGCGTTACGCCCTTCACGTCGTCAATCACCTGAACGTAGATGTGGTTGAGGCTGCGGTATACGCAGAAACGGGGAGTTTCGGCGCTGCCCGATATCTTCTTCCTTACGCGCGCATGACGGCGCTTGCGTTCGGTGTTCTTATCTATAATATTTATCATGATATTCTCCTTTGAGCAATCAACCGCGCTTGCGGTTTATCCTTCGGATATCCCCTTTCGGGGAGACGTTACCCGAAATTACTTCTTGCCCTTGCCTCCCGTCTTGCCTTCCTTGCGCTCGATTACTTCGTCGCTGTAAGCGATGCCGTAACCGTGGTAGGGTTCGGGAACTCTTATGCTGCGGATGTTTGCGGCTACCTGGCCTACGAGGGTCTTGTCGATGCCGCTTACAACTATTTCGTTTGCGCTGGGGCACTCAAGCTTTACGCCTGCAACTTCGGCAACTTCAACGGGATGGGAATAACCTACGTTGAGAACTACCTTGCTGCCCTGCTTTGCAACCTTCCAGCCGACGCCGTTTACTTTGAGCGTCTTCTTGTAGCCTTCGGTTACGCCCACAACCATGTTGTGGAGAAGCGCCCTGTAAAGGCCGTGTTTGGGGTCGAGCTCTTCAGCCTCGTGCTTCTTGAGCACGTGCGCTACGTTACCCTCTACCTTGATATCGATGTCGCCGACTATCTTCTGGGTGAGCGTGCCCTTTGCGCCCTTTACGGTGAGAGTGTCGCCTTCGAACGTTACGGTTACGCCTGCGGGAAGGTGTACGGGTAATTTACCTATTCTTGACATATTACCTTATACCTCCTTACCAGATGTAGCAGAGCACTTCGCCGCCTACGTTTGCGGCCTTTGCCTGCTTATCGGTCATGATGCCCTTGTTGGTGGATATTACGGCGATACCCATGCCGTTCATAACCTTGGGCATGTTTTCAACGCCAGCATAGGTGCGGAGGCCGGGCTTGGATACCCTCTGCAGACCGTTGATTACGGACTGCTTTCTGCCTGCGTACTTGAGCGTTATTACAAGCTTGCCGTTGTAGCCGTCTTCGACGAGTTTAACGTCGGAAACAAAGCCCTCTGCAAGCATTATGTCTGCGATGGCTTTCTTCATGTTGGAAGAAGGGATTTCCACCGTCTCTTTGTTTACCATGAGCGCATTCCTTATGCGCGTGAGCATATCTGCTATGGGATCGGTCATTTCAGCACCTCCTTACCAGCTGGACTTTTTAACGCCGGGGATTTCACCCTTGTATGCAAGGTTGCGGAAGCAGATATGGCAGATACCGTATTTGCGGAGCACGGCGTGCGGCCTGCCGCAGATGGAGCATCTCGTATATGCTCTGGTAGAAAATTTTGCAGGCCTCTGCTGCTTGTTTATCATTGACTTCTTTGCCATACTTTTATCTCCTTACCTCTTGAAGGGCATACCCAGTGCCCTTAAAAGCTCTCTTGCTTCTTCATCGGTCTTTGCGGTAGTTACGAAGCATATGTCCATGCCGCGTATCTTTTCAACCTGGTCGTACTGGATCTCGGGGAAGATGAGCTGTTCCTTTACGCCCATGCAGTAGTTGCCCCTGCCGTCGAAGCTGTCCGTGGGAACGCCGCGGAAGTCGCGCACGCGGGGAAGCGCGATGGATACGAGCTTATCATAGAAATCGTACATCATCTTGCCGCGCAGCGTCACCTTTATGCCGACGGTCATGCCCTCGCGCACTTTGAAGTTTGCGACGGACTTCTTCGCTTTGGTGAGTATGGGCTGCTGGCCGGTTATCTGCTTGATTTCGTTTTCAGTGGTCTGGATGGACTTTGCGTTGTCCTTTATGTCGCCGAGGCCGGTGTTGATTACTATCTTGACCAGCTTGGGTACCTGCATTACATTGGTATAGCCGAACTTTTTGGTAAGGTAGGGAACGACCTCTTCCGCATACTGCTCAGCTACTCTGCTGTTATAAACTTTTTTCGTAGTTGCTTCTGTTGCCATAATCGTTCACCTTCTCATTCAGCCTTGTCTTCCTGCGTCTTTTCAGCTGCTTCGGTCTTTGCCGCGCGCTTTCTGGTACGCTTTTTGGGCTCTTCCTTCTTGACTTCCTTGCCCTTCTTGCCTGCATAAGCCTTGTCGAGCACGGCGCCGCACTTGGGGCATACGCGTACGCGCTTGCCGCCCTCTTCACCGCTCTTTACCCTTACCGCCTTGTTGCATGCGGGGCAGATTACCATTACGTTGGAGGCGTCGATTGCGCCCTCTTTTTCAACGATTTTGGATACTTCGTTGCCGCGGCGGGCCTTCTTGGCCTTGTGCTGTATGTTTATTCCTTCTACGGTTACCTTTCCGCTCTTGGGAGAAGTGGCGATTACTTTGCCCTGCTTGCCCGCATACTTACCGGTGATAACCAGAACATTATCATTCAATTTTACGTTCATAGCTTTACCTTCTCCTTAAAGAACTTCGGGTGCGAGAGAGATTATCTTCATGTAGTTCTTTTCTCTCAGTTCCCTTGCAATCGGTCCAAAGATACGGGTGCCTCTCGGCTCTTTGTTCTGATTTATTATTACTGCGGCGTTGTCATCGAATCTGATGTACGTGCCGTCGTTGCGCCTTATTCCCTTGGTGCTGCGTACGATTACCGCCTTTACGACGTCGCCCTTTTTAACTGCGCCGCCGGGAGTAGCCGTCTTTACCGAGCAGACGATTACGTCGCCTATGTTGCCCGTCTTGCGGAAGCTGCCGCCCAACACCTTTATGCACATGAGCTCTTTAGCGCCGCTGTTGTCTGCGGCCTTGAGCCTGGTCTGGGGTTGTATCATATAAATTCTCCTTGATTTATGAAACTTACAACAAAATCAGAGTCCGCGTCTCTTTCGCGGAAACTGTTCAGAGGATTGCGTTGCCGTGCGCGTTCGCGTACTTTTACCGCGGAGTGCGAAGCCCGCGTGGCGCATTATGCCGGACGAGCCGCAATCTTGAATCTGTCTGCATTTATCTTTTTTGCATGAACCTTGCGGCTCATGCCGCCGCCCCGCGGAAAAAGCGGGGTGCGGTCCGCGGACACAGCCGCGGCTTTATTACTTGGCCTTTTCTACGATTTCGGCCACCCTCCAGTTCTTGTCCTTGGAGAGCTTTCTCGTTTCAACTATTCTGACCGTGTCGCCGATGCCGCACTCGTTGTTCTCGTCGTGTGCCTTGAACTTGGTGGTCCTGGTTATGGTCTTTTTGTAGAGGGGATGCTTGCTCTTTTCCGATACGGCTACGACTACCGTCTTATCCATCTTATCGGAAACTACAATGCCCGTTCTTTCCTTTCTGAGCGTAGTCCTTTCCATGTTCTACTCCTTACGCCTTTAATTGTCTTGCACGGATAACCGTGTTTACCCTTGCGATATCCTTCTTTACGAGGTTTATCTGAAGGGGATTGTCGAGCTGACCGCTCGCGTGACGGAAACGCAGGTTGAAGAGCTCGGTCTTGAGTTCCTGCAACTTTGCGGTAAGTTCCGCGTCGCTCAGATTAACGATTTCCTTAGCTTTCATTAGCTTCACCGCCTTCCGCTGCGGGTGCAGCAGCTTCTTTCTTTACAAATCTGCATTTAACGGGCAGTTTGTGGCTTGCAAGGCGCATTGCTTCCCTTGCAACGTCTTCGGTAACGCCTGCCATCTCGAACATTACTCTGTCGGGCTTGACGATGGCTACCCAGTATTCTACGGCGCCCTTGCCGGAACCCATACGGGATTCAGCGGGGTGCTTGGTTATGGGCTTGTGGGGGAAGATGTCTATCCATACCTGGCCGCCGCGCTTGATGAATCTGGTCATCGCGATACGCGCTGCCTCTATCTGGTTGGAAGTGATCCTGCCGCCCTCTTCGGCTACAAGACCGTACTCGCCGTATGCGATGATGTTGCCCTTGTGGGCACGGCCCTGAATCTTGCCGCGATGCTGCTTTCTTCTTTTAACTCTCTTGGGAATTAACATTTTACTCTTCGCCTCCGTCTGAGATTATCAGCCTCTTGCTGCCCGAAAGCACTTCGCCCTTGTATATCCAGCACTTTACGCCGAGTACGCCGAACGTTGTGTGAGCTTCCGCAAAGCCGTAATCGATGTCTGCGCGGATGGTCTGAAGGGGAATGGAACCTTCGTGGTAGCTCTCGCTGCCTGCGATTTCCCTGCCGTCAAGTCTGCCGGATACGGCAATCTTGACGCCCTTGACGCCCGCCTTGGACACCTTGGATATCTGCTGTTTGATGGCTCTTCTGTAGGATACGCGCTTTTCAAGCTGGGAAGCAACTGCTTCTGCAACGAGCTGCGCGTCCTGGTCAACCTTTTCAACCTTCTTGACGTTGATGATTATTACCTTGCCCTTGGTGAGCTTGGCAAGAGCCTTTTTGATTACTTCTATCTCGCTGCCGCCCTTGCCGATGAGCACGCCGGGACGACCGGTGCAGATGGTTACTTCCACCTTGTTGGCCGCACGCACGAGCGTTATCTTGCTGATGGCTGCATCGTAATACTTCTTTTTAAGGAAGGTACGGATTACGTTGTCTTCCTTGAGGTGTTTGGCGAAATCCTTCTTGTCGGCATACCACTGGGTATCCCATGCGGATATAACGCCTACCCTTAAACCGTGAGGATTAACTTTCTGTCCCATACATACTCTCCTTAAATGTTCTTCGCGTCAAGAATGACCGTGATGTGGCTGGTTCTCTTGAGTATCGCTCTGCCGCGGCCCTTGGATACGGGCTGCATTCTCTTGAGATGAGGACCGCCGTTTGCAAATGCTTCGGCTACGATAAGGTCGCCTCTGTCCATTCCGTTGTTGTGCTCGGCGTTTGCCGCTGCGGAAAGGAGCACCTTCTTGACTTCGTCGCTGCCGCCTTTGTTGCAGTAGGTAAGTATGGCTTCAGCTTCTTCCACGCTCTTGCCTCTGATGAGGGCGAGCACCGTTCTCACCTTGTAGGGGGAAATTCTTATATACTTTGCCGTTGCATAGGGACGCTTATCCTTGCTTGCGGCAATCTTTTCAACCTTTTTGTTCATGTTGCTTGCCATAATTTCTCTCCTTACTTCTTGACAGCGGTCGTCTTTGCCGCATGGCCCTTGAATGTACGGGTGGGCGCGAATTCACCGAGCTTACATCCTACCATGTCCTCGGTTACGTACACGGGAACGTGCTTACGGCCGTCGTATACGGCGATGGTGTGACCTACCATCTGGGGGAATATAGTGGTAGCCCTGGACCACGTTTTAACGACCTTCTTTTCGCCTGCGGCGTTCATTGCCTCTATTCTGGACATGAGGCGCGCTTCTGCGTAAGGTCCCTTTTTAACGCTTCTTGACATTTCCTATATCCTCCTTAATTTATCCTCTTTAATATGAACTTGGAAGAGGTGTTCTTCTTCTTTCTCGTCTTATAACCAAGTGCAGGCTTGCCCCAAGGGGTCATAGGACCTGCATGGCCTACAGGGCTCTTGCCTTCGCCGCCGCCGTGAGGATGGTCGTTGGGGTTCATGACGGAACCGCGCACGGTGGGTCTGATGCCGAGGTACCTGGTCTTGCCGGCCTTGCCGAGATGAACGATTTCATGCTCGAGGTTGCCTACCTGACCTACGGTTGCCTTGCACTTTACGGGGATGAGCCTCATTTCGCCGGAAGGCATCTTCAGCGTTGCGAACGCGCCTTCCTTTGCCATTATCTGTGCGCAGATGCCTGCGGCGCGCGCTACCTGTGCGCCCCTGCCCGGCTGCATCTCTATCGCGTGCACGATGGTACCTACGGGGATTTCGGAGAGGGGAAGCGCATTGCCTGCCTTTATGTCCGCGCCTACGCCGGAGAGCACCTTGTCGCCTACCTGAAGGCCTACGGGCGCGAGGATGTACCTCTTTTCGCCGTCAGCGTATGCAAGCAGCGCGATGTTTGCCGAACGGTTGGGGTCGTACTGTATGGACTTTACCGTTGCGGGCACGCCGTCTTTATTGCGCTTGAAATCTATTATTCTGTACTTTATTCTGTTGCCGCCGCCGATGTGACGAACGGTAATTCTGCCCATGTTGTTCCTGCCGCCGGTCTTGCGCTTGTCGTGCAGAAGGCTCTTTTCGGGCTTGTCGCCGCTGAGCTCGTTATAAGCGCTTACGGTCATGAAACGGCGGGCGGGCGATGTAGGCTTATATCTTTTTACTGCCATTTTTCCTGTCCTCCTTTACGACAATGAGGCGAAGAACTCTATCGCCTTGGAATCAGCCTTGAGCTGCACGATAGCTTTCTTGTAGTCGGGGGTATAGCCCGCGTTCCTGCCCATTCTTTTGAGCTTGCCTTTGCAGTTTACGATGTTCACGTAGTCAACGTCTACGCCGAACAGCTTTTCAACCGCTATCTTTATCTCGGTCTTGCTTGCCGCTTTGGCAACAACGAAGGTGTACTTCTTGCCGCAGGTTTTCCTGTCGGTCTTCTTCGAATCGGCGGCGCTCAGTCCGTCGTAGCCCTTTTCTGTCAAGAGGGGCTTTATGATGATGTCTTCAGCCAACATTATTCTCCGTAAACCTCCTCTATCTTCTTAACGGCTTCCTTGGTGAGTATCACTTTGCCGTTTGCAACAACCTCGTATGTGGATATCTGTGCCACGGGAAGGGTGTTGAATTTTTCAATGTTTCTTGCCGCGCGGATTACAAGCTCGTCATTGTTGTCCATTACCACGAGCGCGGTCTTTTCAATGTGAAGCGCATTCTTGAACGCTACCATTTCCTTGGTCTTGCCTTCCTTTACGGTAAGCGCGTCAACCACGATGAGTTCGCCGTCTGCCACTTTCTTGGAAAGAGCCGATACAAGCGCTGCAGCCTTGGCTCTCCTGTTCATGTCCTTGGAGAAATCGCGGCTCTTGGGTGCGAATACGACGCCGCCCTTTATCCACTGGGGTGCCCTTATGGAACCCTGACGGGCATTGCCTGTGCCCTTCTGCCTCCAGGGCTTGCGACCGCCGCCCCTTACTTCCGTGCGGGTGAGCGTTGACTTCGTTCCCTGTCTGTCATTGGCCAGACGCGTTACTACCGCCTGGTGAATGAGGGGCTCGTTATACTCTGCCCCGAATACCTTTTCGCTTAATTCCATGGTTCCGGCTTCGGTGCCGTCCATCTTAAATACTTTTACGCTGGGCATCTTCTTTCTCCTTATTTAACGGTATCGTTAATGGTTACGACGCTGCCCTCGGGTCCGGGAACGGAGCCCTTAATAAGAATGCAATTTCTTGCAACGTCTACTCTCACTACTTCGAGGTTCTGTACGGTAACGTTTTCAACGCCGTAATGACCGGGAAGGTTCTTGTTCTTGAATACCCTGGAAGGGGTGCTGTTCGCGCCCATGGAACCCGGCTCCCTGTGTACGGGGCCAACGCCGTGCGTTTCCTTCAGTCTGTGCTGATTCCATCTCTTGATTACGCCCGAAAAGCCGTGACCTTTTGTTACGCCGTGAACGTCAACCCTGTCGCCTTCGGCGAACACGTCTGCCGTAACCGAGCTGCCTACCGTGTAGGAAGAAAGGTCGTCAAGCCTGAATTCCTTCAATACCTTGCAGGGCTTTACGCCGGCCTTCATGAACTGGCCGAGTTCGGGCTTGTTGAGGTTCTTTTCGCTCGTCTCGTCAAAACCGAGTTTCATGGCGGCGTAGCCGTCTTTTTCAACAGTTTTGATCTGGACTACGGGGCAGGGACCCGCTTCAATTACCGTTACGGGTATTACCTTGCCCTCCGCCGTAAAGACCTGCGTCATGCCTGCCTTGCGGCCGATGATTGCTTTATTCATTGATAAAGTTCCTCCGATTTATTTTATGGATAATACCGCATCCGCGCGTCGCGCCACTTTATCCGTGTCGTCGCGGGGACGTAGAGTATTGTTGACTGTCTTATTTATTATATATATGGTATAGCGCCGCGCCCATCAGAGCTTGATCTTGATGTCTACGCCTGCGGGAAGATGAACGGTGTCCAAAAGCTTCGCGTTGGGGGTGTAGATGTCGATTATTCTCTTGTAGGTACGCTGCTCGAACTGCTCGCGGCTGTCCTTGTACTTGTGAGGGCAACGAAGTATGGTTACGATTTCCCTTTCGGTGGGAAGGGGGATGGGGCCGGATATCTTGGCGCCGCTCTTCTTCATAGTGTCTACGATTCTGGATGCCGCAAGGTCTACGAGTTCGTGATCGTATGCCGCAAGTTTGATTCTGATCTTCTGTCCTGCCATTTTGTTCTCCTTTTTATACTAACAATCGAAAGTTTAAAGTCGCTTCAACTTAGCCGTGCGTATCGCGGCTTTAACATAAAAAAAGCCGAAAACTCGGCGCAAAAAGAAAAAAGCCACGGTTAGTCGCCGGAGTCACGCTCCGACATTTGTCAGCATAAATTATCTGTCCCGCCGGCTTCGTGGCAGGTTTTGCAGTAACTTTACGCCTCAACCCATACGCACTTCTTGAATACGCTCGACTATTATATTAGACGCGGGGTGTTTTGTCAAGCGTTTGAAAATACTTTTTTTGCGGGGTTTTGCTGCTTTTTCGGCCTGAATTGCCGTCGTTTTGAGTATTTTTTTCGCGATTTGCTCCCCCGCTCTCCTCCCCGCCTTTTCAAACACAATATATTGACCTTTTTGCCTGAAAATATTCAATATTTAGGCCGATTTCCGCCCGATTTTTGCAAATTGCGCGGCGGAAAGGTTCAGTACAAATATTTTTGCAATTTGGTATTATATTTTCTTATACCTGCTATTTGAACGACTTTTACCAATTTTTTGTTAGTTTCTTTCATTTTATCGCACATTGAACGGCCCGCAAAGGCATAAAATTTTTATATGGAAATGCGCAAAAAAGAGAAAAATGCGCTGCGGCAAATCTTTGCCGCGGCGCAGAAAATGCCGTCCGATTAAAAAACCCGCAGACATAGGTTCTGCGGGCAGATTTTTCTGTTTTCAGTTCGTCGGTTACATAAATCGCAATTTATCGCTTACCGTAAATCGGTTATTAAAATACCAGAAAGCGCCTATTTCCGTAATACACCTTGAAATCGGCGGCAGAGAAACTGGTTTCTGACCCTCACGGCAAAATAGCTGCTTCACCTGCAGACATTTCGCGGTTTAATAATATTCCCGTTGCAAGCAAGGTTTCCTTGCGCCGCAAGACCGCATTTGCGCATACCTGCGGCTCACCGGAAGTGAATGCCGCCGATTATATAATATGAGAGCCCTTGAAATCGGCGGCAGAGAAACTGGTTTCTCATCCTCACGGCGAAATGTCTGCTTCACCTGCAGACATTTTGCGTGAAAATTTTTAATAGAACGTCGCCACTTCCTGCTCGGGCTTTTCTGCGGGCTCCAGCTTTTCTGCCAGAATGACGGGGCCCTTGGAGCGGTATACGGAGTTGTATTCATACATAATTTTGCCCGTCACGTACAGCCAGTCGCGCGTCTTTACGCCCTCGGCCAGCTTTCCGCAACGCACGGCAAATCCGTCGTAGGCGATATCCGCCTCGCAGCAGGTCATTATGTACCTGCCGAGCACTATATAGCCCGCGGGCACCTTTTTGTTGACCGCCGCAAGTCCCTTGAAGCGCACCGTCTTGCCGATGTACTCCTGCATCTTCTCCGATATGTCGCGGTAGAAAAGAGCGTAGTCCTTGTCCTCTATCTCGATAACGGGTGCATTGACGTCGAAGGGGAGCGGGTCCTCTATGTCGTCGAACTCGGCCTTGCCGCCGATGTATTCGTATACGATGTCGGGACGGCGGGAAATTGCGCGCACTACCTTGTGAAATTCGTTCTTTTCGTACTCGCCCTTGAAACGGTTGAATACCACCATCTGCGTGAGCTGAATTTTATCGTACACGAGCTGACGCATATTGCGGTTGTAATTTAAAAATGTGGCGGAATCGAAGAAGGTCATCATCTGGTTTATGACCCAGTCTTCGGGCATGGCGTCGAAGAAGGCCTGCAACAGCCACGTGCCGTTGTACTCCACCAGCACGCGGTCGCACTGATGTTTCTGCGCGAGCGCGGTGAGGTTTTCCTGCGTGAGGTCGGCCTCGCTTTCAAGGTACTCTATGGCCACGTTCTTCACCTTGAAGAGGTGGGGGTCATACTCCTCCTCGCCCTCCTCGCAGACGAGCACCATAGTCTTTTCGCCGCTCTCCATGCGCGCGTCTTCAAGCGTCTCCTGAATGAATTTTGTCTTGCCCGACTCCAGAAAGCCGAGGAACATATAAACGGAAATTTCTTCTGCCACGATACAGCTCCCGAAAGTAAATTAGTGCGGCACTATGCCGCAACTATTGCATTATTTTAAGTACCCGCAAGGGGCGGAAAGCCGCTTGCGGGTACAGCCGTTTTACTGCTGTTTTATGCCGCGCGGCACAGCCGCGCAGACCCTTTCAAAGAATTAAATCAGTCGTCTTCGCTGACGCCGAAGAGCTGTGCCAGCTCCTCCTTGTCCAGCTTGCTGCCTATTACGCACAGACGGCCCGTGTAAGCCGCGCAGCCTTCGTGCACGTCGGGTTCGCCGGGGTTATAATCGAAGTGCAGCCACTTGCCGTCCTTGGAGGGAACAATGCCCTTTGCGCGGAGTACGGTGCCGTATTCCACCGCGTTGGTGAGCTGTGAAAGTATTGCCGTGAGCTCCTCTTTTGAATACGTCTTGGGAGTTTCAACGCCCCAGCTTTCAAACACTTCGTCGGCGTGGTGGTGATGATGGCAGCAATGGCCGTGCTCGTCGTGTTCGTGCTCGTGGTCGTGGTGGCAATGGTCATGCTCATCCTCGTCGTCATCATCGTCGTGGTGGTGATGGCAGCAGTGACCGTGTTCGTCGTGCTCGTCCTCATCGTCGTCGTGATTGCGCTCGAGAGCCTCCTTTTTCAGCTGGTCCATCTGCGCGGCGAGCGTGTCGCTGTGCTCCATTGCGGCAAGAATTTCCTCGCCCGAGAGCTGCTGCCAGGGGGTGGTTACAAGCGTTGCCTTTGCGTTGTGTTCGCGGACGAGCTCCACCGCCTTTTTGAGCTTTTCTTCGCCCGCCACGTCTGCGTGGGTGAAGATTATGCAGTTGGCCGTTTCAATCTGGTCGTTGAAGAACTCGCCGAAGTTCTTCATATACATCTTGCACTTTGCGGCGTCAACTATGGCCGTATAGGTGTTTATGGTGCAGTCCCTGAGCTCCGCACTGTACACGGCACGGATTACATCAGACAGCTTGCCCACGCCCGAAGGCTCTATGAGAATTCTGTCGGGGTTGTACTCCTCGCATACCTTTTTGAGCGCCTTGGCAAAGTCGCCCACAAGCGAGCAGCATATGCAACCCGAATTGAGTTCGTTAATCTTTATGCCGGCTTCGGCAAGGAAACCGCCGTCTATGCCGATATCGCCGAATTCATTTTCTATGAGTACAAGTTTTTCGCCCTTGTACGCTTCCTTGATGAGTTTTTTTATGAGCGTAGTTTTGCCTGCGCCGAGGAAACCCGAAAAAATATCGATTTTAGTCATGGTAAAAACTTCCTTAAAAATTTTTCTCTTCAATATTATATAACCTGTTTTGCCGCCGCGCAAACTCTGCAAAAAAATTTTGTGAATTTTTTGGCAGAAACAACTACGCAAGAGTACGCCGTATTTTGCCACCTTAAAAACAAGCGGAGAACAATGTACAGGGTGACTATTCAGCCGCAAAATGACAATTGACCCGCATATATGCCGCAACCAACGACATTTATAGCATTATAATAAAAGGCAGATACAGCGTTTTTCTACGCACCCTGCAAGTGCATTATTGCCGACATACGCCCGCATATATACGGCGGACAGACAAGTTGTTGCGCCGCAATTCAAAGCGCGCGCATACAAAAAATTCCGCACGGGATACGTGCGGAATTTTAAGATTATTTGTTGGGTTTATCGTAACGGAGCTTTCTGAAAGTGCCGTCCTCTTTATGTATCATAATGCTGGCTTCCTGGTTCTGCGCGAGCGCCTTGGCATAATCTATTGCCTGAACCTGGGTATCGAACAGCTTTATGGCCTTTTTGCCGTTATTGAACTTTATCTGCCACTTGCCGTCCGCCTTGCGCTTGGTTATGTGGTACACCTTGAGCCCGTTGTACTTTGCCGCCTCTGCTATCTGCGCCGCCTCTTCTGAAGTTGTGGCGGGCTGCGCCGCGGTTCTGGCTGCTGGCTGAGCAGGCTTCTGTGCGGGCTGTGCGGCGGGTTTCTGAGTCTGTGCAACGGGTTTTGCCGCGGGCTGAGCAGGCTTTGCCGCAGGCTCTGTCTTAATGGCAGTCTGCGCCGCGGGAGCTTCCTCCTCTTCTTCCTCGTCCTCGTCGTCGGTGGCGTCGTCGGAGAAGTCCTCGTCTATGCCGTCCTCTTCCACAAAGCCGTCATCCTTGCGGGCGCGGGCTATCTTTACCGCCACCAACGCAATTATTATTACAGCTGCAAGCACAACAACGCCGATTACTATCCACGCCCAGATGGGCAGGCCGGCGGCCTTGTCAGTTATCGCCAATAAAAAATTCACGTTAAATCCTCCTCTGCGGGCACAATATACCGTACCCTTCTATAAAAAATTATACCCAAAAGCCGCACAATGTCAAGCATACGCAAAAAATTTAACGCACAATCGACAAAACATGCCCTTTCGGGACAATTATTCTTTGCCGCCAGAGCCAATTTTTGCGGCCTGATTTATGCGCATAAACGCATAGTTAAGGCATATGTGCCGCTCAATTTACATAAGAGGACGCATTTTACTGCTTTACGAGCGACTGCACCACGTTTTCGGGAGCGAGCTCGAACCGCTCGAACGTCTCTATGAACTTGCCTCTGCCCTGCGTAAGCGAGCGCAGCGCCGTAGCATAAGTGAGCAGTTCGGCCTTGGGCGCTTCCGCCGTGATTACCTGCAAATCTTCCTGCGTATCCATTCCGATTATTCTGCCGCGGCGCTTGTTGAGGTCGCCGAGCACGTCGCCGAGGTACTGTTCGGGCACGCCTATGCGCAGCTTGGAATAGGGTTCAAGTATGGCGGGTTTTGCGGCCTTCATGCCCTCCTTGAAGGCAATTTCCGCCGCCGCCTTGAACGCCGCCTCGGAACTGTCCACCTCGTGATAGCTGCCGTCCACAAGCACGGCCTTCATTCTGATTACGGGATAGCCCGCAAGCACGCCGTGGGGCAGGCACTCCAAAAGTCCCTTTTCGACGGCGGGAATGTACTGCTTGGGTACGGAGCCGCCGACAACCTCTTCGGCAAATTCAAAGTTCTGTTCGCCGGGCTCAAAGCGCACCTTGCAGTGGCCGTACTGACCGTGTCCGCCAGACTGCTTTTTATACTTGCCCTCTGCAACGGCCGTGCCTAAAATTGTCTCTTTATAGTTTATCTGAGGTGTGCGAAGGTCGGCATCCGCGCCGAACTTTACCTTGAGTTTTTTATTTATTATGTCGAGGTGAACTTCGCCCTGACCGCCGATGAGCGTTTCTCCCGTATCGGGAATTTTGCGCACGCCGAAGGACTTATCCTCCTCTTCAAGGCGCGCAAGACCGGAAAATACCTTGTCTTCCGTGCCCTTGACCTTGGCATATACCGCCATGAACAGTACGGGACGGGGGAAAAGTATGGGGTCGAACTTTACGGGTGCGGACTCGTCGCACAGCGTATCGCCCGTGTTGGTGTTGGAAAGCTTGGATACCGCGCCTATGTCGCCCGCGGCAAGCTCTGAAACGGGTTCCTGCTTTTTGCCCTTTACAAGGTACAGCGCGTTTATGCGCTCCGTCTGACCCGTTGTGCTGTTGAGAACGGTCATGCCCGTCTTAAGAACGCCGCGGCATACCCTCAGGTAATTCATTTTGCCCACAAAGGAGTCAACGGCCGTCTTGAAAATCTGGGCGGCGAAGGGCTGGTCGTCGTCGCACTCTATCTGCACGATTTCGTCCTTCTTCATATCGGTGGCAAGCATATCGCCGCGCTCGGAGGCGTCGGGCATATACTTGACTATTTCGTTCATAAGGTTGATTACGCCGCGGTTATACAGCGCGCTGCCCGCCATTACGGGTACGGTATTTATGCTCTGTATGCCCTTGCGTATGCCGTGAATTATCTCGTCGCGCTCGAGCGTGCCCGTTTCGAAGTACTTTTCAAGCAGCACGTCGTCGTTTTCGGCAGCCGTTTCCATGAGCGAAAGCTGCATTGCGGCAAGTTCTTCGCGCTTGTCGTCGGGCACTGGCATCTCTTCGGGTCCCGTTCCCGTGAAGTGGAAGGCGCGTTCGGTGAGGGCGTTGACAAAGCCCGCCATCTTGTTGCCCTCCATTATGGGTATCTGTATGGGTGCAATTTTGCCGTGATACTTTTCTTCCAGCGCGGCGATGGTGCCGTTGTAGTCGGCGTTTTCCTTATCCATTCCGTTGATGAAAATGACCATCGGCTTTTTGGCCTTGAGGCAGGCGTTTATGGCCTTTTCCGCGCCTACGGACACGTTGCCCGTTGCGCCCATTACCACAAGCGCGCCGCCGCAGGCACGCATAGCCTCGTTGAATTCACCCTCGAAGTCGTAAAAGCCCGGTACGTCTATAAGATTTATCTTGGTTTCGCGCCAGATTGTATAGCTGACGGAGAGAGATATCGACATTTTGCGGGCAATTTCCTGCTCGTCGAAGTCGGACACGGTGGTGCCGTTATCCACCTTTCCCATTCTGTCTATCGAGCGGCCGTTGAAGAGTATGGCTTCGCACAGAGTGGTCTTGCCCTCTCCGCTGTGGCCGATTATTGCGACGTTGTGAATGTTTTTAACCTTGATGCTCATAATTTTTAGTCCCTTATCATAAATTCGGCCGGGTTTTGCGCCAGTCAGCCTTAAGCTTTATGCGCGGACGCCCGCGTAAATTCATTATACAGTATAAATTTTCAAAAATCAAGACCCAATTTTTGCGGGCGCACGCGCAGAGGCTGCCGAAACGCCCCGTTGACCCGCACATATGCCGCAACCAACGGCTCTTTGAAGGGGTTAAAGTAAGGCCGGGGGCGCGGGCTTGCCGCCCGCGCCCCCGGCGCATCAAAAAAATTTACCGTCTTTAAACAAAGTCTGTTGAAAGAATTAACCTTATAAACGCTACTATGTGAAAAATCATGCCCGCAAACATACCCGAAAGGGTAAGCGCCGCGAACAACACTACTCTGGCCGACCCTTCTGAGGCGAGGTATATGTACACCGAACTCAGCACGCCGTACGCGCAGAGAATGACGGAAAAGAGAATTATTTCTGCCACCCAGAATATTTTTGCTTTCAGAATAAACGAAAAAACAAATTCGCACACGCACAGCGCAAGCAAAAGCACCGAGAGAGCAAAGAGCAATCTGTAACCCGAATGCTCCGCTGAAAAATTGTCGATAAGGGATATCACGCAGGCAACGGCGCAGATAACTGTGCCTGTGCGCAGAAAAAATTTTCCCCCTTCGTTCGGCGTTTTATAGTCGCTCCACATAAAATCTTCCCTCCGAAAAATACGCGGATATTCAGAATCTTCGTATATTATCCTTGTCTGAACAAGTACAGAATTTAATATAAAGACTCTGCTATATTAAATTCATACATATTATACAATTCAATTGTAAAATATTTGGCGGACAATTGTAATAATGCTGTAAATTAAAGCAGTATTTAAGAATACCCAACTGTTTTAAGGCAACGAAAAAGCTCCGCGCAAAACCTTGCGCGGAGCGTTATGTTTATCGATAAAATTTTCAGTGCCTGCCCGTGACAAATCCGCGGCGCACTTTCAGCTTGCTTGCCGCACGCGCCAGCTGCGCCTGCGCGGAGAGATATTCGCGCCTGCTGAGCTTTTGCAGCATTGCCTCCTTGGCTTCGGCAATTTCACGCTGGGCACGCTCCTCATCAATCTCTTCAGGGAGCAGTATGGAGTCCGCCAGCACGAGGACATCGTTGTTCTCTATCTTCATTATGCCTGCGGAAACGGCTACCGTCTGCCAGTCCTTGCCGGGTATGCGGAAGCTAAGTTCCCCCGGCACTATGGCCGTTATGGTATTGCTGTGCCCCGCCTGAACGCCGTACTGTCCGTCTACCGCGGGCATTATAAGGCTTTCGCACTCGCCCTCGTAGAAGGTACGGTTGGCGCTTAAAAGATGCACTCTGAATGTATTCATTTGAAAGCGTGGCCTCCCGCTGAATTATCAGCCTTCCTTTTTGAGTTCTTCCGCCTTTTTGATGACGTCCTCGATTGTGCCTACGTTGTAGAACGCAGCTTCGGGATATTCATCCATTTCGCCGTCGATTATGGCCTTGAAGCCGCGTACCGTCTCCTTCATGGGAACGTATACGCCCTTTATGCCGGTGAATTTTTCGGCTACGTGGAAGGGCTGGGAAAGGAATCTCTGCATTTTACGTGCGCGGTAAACGGTGAGTTTATCCTCTTCGCCGAGTTCGTCCATACCGAGTATGGCGATTATATCCTGCAGTTCGTTGTACTTTTCCAGAGTTTCCTGCACTTTGCGCGCAGTTTCGTAGTGTTCCTTGCCGACGATGTCCGGCTCGAGTATGCGCGAGGAAGATTCCAGGGGGTCAACCGCGGGATAGATACCCTGTTCGGCTATCTTACGGCTGAGCACGGTGGTAGCGTCCAGATGTGCGAACGTGGTTGCGGGGGCGGGGTCGGTGAGGTCGTCCGCAGGCACGTATACGGCCTGAACGGAGGTAACCGAACCGCTCTTGGTGGAGGCGATTCGCTCCTGGAGTTCGCCCATATCGTTGGCCAGCGTGGGCTGGTAACCGACCGCCGAGGGCATGCGTCCGAGCAAGGTGGAAACTTCGCTGCCCGCCTGCACGAAACGGAATATGTTATCTATGAAAAGAAGCACGTCCTTATGCTCTTTGTCGCGGAAGTACTCCGCCATGGTAAGACCGGTGAGCGCAACGCGCATACGTACGCCGGGGGCCTCGTTCATCTGGCCGAACACGAGCGCGGTCTTGTCGCCTACGCCGCTGGCGCCCATTTCGCGCCAGAGGTCGTTACCTTCACGGGAACGCTCGCCTACGCCGGTGAATACCGAGTAGCCGCCGTGCTCCATGGCTACGTTGTGTATGAGCTCCTGAATGAGCACCGTCTTGCCGACGCCTGCGCCGCCGAACAGACCTATCTTGCCGCCCTTTGCGTACGGCTCCATGAGGTCGATGACCTTTATGCCCGTTTCGAGCACTTCGGCAACGGGGCTCTGCTCCTCGAAGGAGGGAGCGTGACGGTGTATGGGCCAGCTCTCTTCAGCTTTGGGTGCGGGCTTGCCGTCTATGGGCTCGCCGAGCACGTTGAACATGCGGCCGAGCGTGCATTCGCCTACGGGTACGTTGATAACGTCGCCCGTG
The DNA here is from genome assembly GCA_018715195.1 of Candidatus Coproplasma excrementavium. Classification (GTDB taxonomy): domain Bacteria; phylum Bacillota; class Clostridia; order Christensenellales; family Borkfalkiaceae; genus Coproplasma; species Coproplasma excrementavium. The sequence continues at coordinate 18,530 of DVMA01000076.1, forward strand.
GCATAAACTTCGGTACCTCTGGAAAGCCCTTCGCAGGCGCCGAGCATTATGCAGCGCACGGTGTCGTCGCCGATCTGCTGGGCGACTTCCATAACGAGTTTTTTGCCGTCCTTTTCTACGTAAAGCGCATCCTTTATCTTGGGAGGTTCGCCTTCGAATCTGACATCTGTAACAGGTCCGGAAATATGGACTATTCTACCCTTCTTCACTTAAAGACTCTCCTTATTTTTAAGCTGGGCGCGCGCGCCCGCGGCTACTTCTGTAATTTCCTGGGTGATTGCCGCCTGCCTCATTCTGTTGTACTGCACCGAAAGGTCGGAAATGAGCTTTTCGGCGTTGTCGTTGGCGGCCTTCATCGCCGTCATGCGGGCGTGCTGTTCGCTGCAGAAACTGTCTACCAGCGCACTGTATATAAAGCCCGCTATGTAGCTGTGCATTATGTTTTTGAGCACCACCTCTACCGAGGGGATGTACTCGAACGGTTCGAGCACGGGTTCCTCCACCGTGGTGGTTACGAATTCCTTGCGGTGGAAGGGAAGTATACGGGTGAGCATGGCCTCGTCAGACATGCCGCGCATATCGGTATATGCCACATATATCTTGGTGAATGAGCCGTTCATGAACTCTTCAAGGAGGATATCGCATATCTCTCTGGCGCGGTGCATGGTGGGGTTCTGGGCGGTGTATAAAAAGCTCTTTTCCACGGGTATGCCGCGCTGCTTTAAAAGCTGACGGCCGTACTCGCCTACCACGTACCACTTTATCTGACAGCCCGACTCAATCAGCGTCATCGCCTTTTTGATGACGTTGTAGTTGTACGCGCCCGCAAGACCTTTATCGCCCGTGATAAGCAGGCAGGCGAACGTACCCGTGAGCTTTTCTTCCACGTTGACGGGGTAGAAATAACGGCTGTTGGCAGGCATTTCGCCCTGACGGAAGATACGCTTTATCTCCACGCGGAGCGCCTCGAAGTACGGCCTGGTCTTATCCAGGTCGGCCTTGGCCTTGCGCATCTTGGTGGAGGAGATGAGGTACATCGCGTTGGTTATTTTGCGGGTCTCCTTAATGCTGTCTATTCTCTTTTTTATTCCCTGTATATTAGGCATAACTGTATCCTTATATTCACAAACTTTCACGCCGTGCGCGGCGCAAAAATTCCGTGAGGCTGAGAAACAAAATTTCCCTTGCCGCTGTATCGGGCACGCCAGGTTATATGCCGCGCCGCCCCGCAAAAGCGGAACTGCTGCGGCCTAAAAAAGCAATCGATGGCACATATGTGCCGCTCAATTGAAAATTTATATTCTGTTGCGGAGCCTTTTCAGCCCCGCCTTTAAAAAACGCGCGCCGGATTTTTTTTGGTGCCGTGTCGCGAGGGGAAACAGCTTTCGCTGCGCCGCCCTCAATTACCGGCGCGCGTTTTTTACCTTATTTATCGCGCAGAGCAGAGCGCGTCACGCGCTGTACTTTGCCGCATACTTCTTGGCAAACGCGGTGGAAACCTCCACGATTTTTGCCTTGAGTTCGGGGGATATTTTTGCACCCTTCCTGACTTCTTCGCAGATTTCGCTCTGGGTTTCGTCGTAGTACTCAAGCAGCTTGCCCTTGAAGTCGGGGATGTCCTCCGCCTTTATGTCCGTCATGCCGTGGCCGAGCGCGGACGCAAGCAGTATTACCTGCTGATACATCTGCAGAGGGCTGGACTGGGGCTGACGGAGCAGCATCATGAGCGATTTTCCGTAGAACAGAAGTTTCTTGGTTGCGTCGTCCAGGTCGGAAGAGAACTGCATGAACACTTCCATCTCCCTGTACTGCGCGAGGTCCAGACGAAGAGGACCTGCTATGGACTTCATTGCCTTGGTCTGCGCATCGCCGCCGACACGCGATACCGATATGCCGACGTTGACCGCGGGACGCTGGCCCGAGAAGAACAGGTCGCTGGCAAGGAAAATCTGACCATCGGTTATGGATATTATGTTGGTGGGTATATATGCCGAGATGTCGCCCGCCTGCGTTTCGACTATGGGAAGCGCGGTTATCGAACCGCCGCCCCTCTCGTCCGAAAGGTGAGCCGCACGCTCGAGCAGTCTGGAATGCAGATAGAATACGTCGCCGGGGTAAGCTTCACGGCCGGGCGACCTGCCGAGCAGAAGGGAGAGCGCACGGTATGCAACCGCGTGCTTGGAGAGGTCATCGTATATGATGAGCACGTCCTTGCCCTTGTTCATGAAGTATTCCGCCATAGCGCAGCCCGAGTAGGGAGCTATATACTGCAGGGACGCGCCGTCGCTTGCAAAGGATGCAACTATTACGGTGTACTCCATTGCGCCGCGCTTTCTGAGCATTTCTGCAAGGCGCGCAACCGAGCTGGCCTTCTGGCCGATGGCTACGTACACGCAGATGACGTCCTTGCCCTTCTGGTTGAGAATGGTATCGGTGGCTATGGTGGTCTTGCCCGTCTGACGGTCGCCGATTATAAGTTCACGCTGGCCGCGGCCGATGGGGAACATCGAGTCTATGGCGAGTATGCCCGTTTCAAGCGGCCTGTTTACGGGCTGCCTGTCTACTATGCCGGGAGCGGGTTTTTCTATGGGCATGTAGGCGTCGGATACAATCTCGCCGCCGCCGTCTATGGGGGTGCCGAGCGCGTCGACTACCCTGCCGATGAGGCCGTCGCCTGCGGGAACGCCCGCGGTCTTGCCCGTACGGTATACTTCGCTGCCCTCTTCAATGTCTCTGTCGTCGCCGAAAAGTATGGCGCCGACTTCGCCTTCGCCCAGCTCCTGGACCATGCCCTTCACGCCGTTGGAAAAGACGATTATTTCGCCGTATTCGACGAGGTCGAGTCCGCTTATGCGGGCTATGCCGTCGCCTACGGAGAGAACTCTGCCCGTCTCGCGCGCGCCGAGAGGCATTGCCCAGTCGGCTATGGCGCTTTTAAGGTTGGCTACCGCCTCTTTGATGAGGGGAGTCACTCCGCCCGACGTTACGGCAGATTTTCTGATGTCCTCTTTGAGCTTGTTGACCCTGCCCTGCGCCGACCAGTCGAATACGTTGTCGCCGAATTCAAGGCGGAAGCCGCTTACAAGCGATTTATCTTGTATAACTTCTATTTCGGGGCGGACTCCGTAAGTTTTTTCAAGGAAGCCGGCAATGCCCTCTTTCTGTTCATCCGACGGGGGGTTCACGCAGTAAAGCGTTGCCTTCGTCTTGCCCGCCTGCACGCCCTCGGGCGCGCCACTCTTTTTCTTATCAGTCATTTTTACCGCCTTGCTTTACAGTCTTTAAAAATTCATCGTACAGCGCGCTGTCGCCTTCGGGCGAGCTTTCGCGCTTAATGGCCTCGAGCGCCGCTCCGCCGAGCATTTCGGCAAGGTCTGCCCTTCCGAGTTCGGCTTTGCGCTGCTGCTCGCCGCGCGAAGATATGAGCGCCAGCCTGCCTGCAAGCGACTCCCTCGCCTCGCGCGAGATACCTTCAATGGATATATCCTCGGACGCAGTCTTCAGATAGCTGTCGTAGAGGGCGCTGTCGCTTTCGGGAGAGCTGTTCACGGCCAGCAGTTTGGCCGCGGAATTTACTACCATATCCGCAATTTCGCGTTCGGCGCCGCTGAAAAATGCAGCCTTCTCCTCCTCGGCCTTTTTCCTGCTTTCGGTGAGTATGGTCTGCGCCTGGGTCTCCGCCTCGTCGATGAGGTGCTTGTTGCGCGCCTCGGTCTGCGCGAGGAATTCCTTTCTGTGACTCTCCAGCTCGCTGTCCATAGAGGCTATCTTAGCGTTCTTTTCTTCATCAAGCTGACTGAGTTCTGCCTGCTTGCGCGCATGTTCTTCGGCTGTCTTTCTGTACTTTTCCTGACGCTCCTGCATGAATTTGCGCACGGGCTTGAACAGCAGAAAAGTGAGGCCTGCGGCGAGAATTATAAAGTTGAACGCGTGCAGCAGAATCTGCTGCCAGTCAATATTCAAAGGCATAAATTAACCTCCGCCGCGCCGTATGCGCGGAAAATACGTATTTTCAAAGGAAAACCGGGGCGGGAAAGATTTTTGCGACCAAATCGCGCTCACTCCCCCGCACCCGCTGTTGCGGGCTCACCCGCAGATTTTTTAAGTTGAATTACAGTACGAATATCAGAAGTACCGAAACTATCAACGCGTAAATAACTACGGTTTCGACGAACACGAGGCCGAGCATCATGGTGGACCTTATGTTGCCTGCTGCTTCGGGCTGACGGGAAATGCCGTCCATTGCCTTTGCGATGGAAATGCCCATTGCGATTGCGCCTGCAAGCGCTGCAACGCCGATTGCTATGGCGGCTGCTATTGCCTTGCTGGAAGTTACCTGAGCTTCTGCTGCTTCTGCGGAGCTTGCGGCACCGCTTTCGGTGGTCGTTTCGTCTGCTGCTGCATAGGTCTCGATGCCGTATGCGGGTTCAGCGGTTTCGGCAGATGCGGGAAGTGCGAAAGCCGAGATTACGGAAAGCACTACAAAAGCGAGAAGTGCTGCTACGGCAACAGCCGTAAATCTTTTTACAAGTTTCATAATATCCTCCGAATAAAACTTATTTATTTTTCTTTTTTTATATGGTCACACGCCGCTTTCTGCCGCGGCGGAATGCCTGATTTCATTGCGCGGACAATTGCGTCCGCAGCCGTTTGTTGCGGCATATATGCGCGTCAATTTACGCGGCGGCCTCTGCCTTTTTATGCTTTGACGCCTTGGGCTTCTTTTCGTAAGGCTCGGTAGATTCGCCGTAGAAGGTGGAAACCAGCGTTACGAGCACGAACGTCTGAATGAGCGCGTGGATGAGCGTGAACAGCACGCCCACGATTACGGGCAACACTATGCTCAGCGAGATGGTGTAGTAGACAAGTTCGGTTACGAGCAGGCCCGAAAGAAGTGCGCCGAAAAGACGGAAGCTCATCGATATGGGCAACGAGAAGTCCTTGAGCGCCCTGACCATGCCGCGCAGACCGTTGGATACTATGCCGCCGCCGAGTATTACAAAGTAGCTTAAAAAGCCCATTGCAATCGCGCCGTTGATGTCCGAGAGGGGTGCGGGAAGGGATACCGAATATCCGCCCGTCGAAGTCCACTGGATGCCGAGCAGTTCGAACAGCGTGCCTATGCAGATGTAACAGCCCGCGCTGAATATGTAGCAACCCATAAAGTTGTTTCTGTGGGGGCTGTTGGACTGCGCCATTCCGTCGAAAAAGCCCACAAGCTTTTCTATCAGCAGCTGGAACTTGCCGGGAACGTCCTTGAAACGGGGTATGGCAAAGATTCGCACGCAGGCGGCAAAGACAAGCAGTATTATCGTCACCGCAATGCCTGAAATTGCCGCGGGGTTTACCGGCCAGCCGAACAGGCTGATCTTCTTCTCCTCGTGCAGAACGGCGTCGGTGAGCTCTTCGGAGATGTCGCCCGAGCGGGGTTTTGCGCCTATTATGAAGGACACAACCAGCAGAACGACAAGCACCGCGAAGATTATGCACAGCGCCAGAATCTTTTTATTGAGTTTGAACGGTCTTTTTACTGTATTCATTATTCCACCGTATTTTTTAACCGGCCTGGGCCGGAAGATTGGCTTTGATAATTTCAGTCTGACAGAGCTCTCTGCCTGCCACCCCGCGGACAAAAAAATAAACGCCTCTGCACGGCTGAACCCTGCAAGACGACGCTCTTTTTATTACAACGGCACAAAAGCGCCAGTTGCGCCGCACGCGGAAATTCCGCAGCAGACAAACGTCGCTCTCATCTCAACCGCCGCGCGTATCTGGGGCGCGGTCCCGGTATTAAATTCCCCTCTACCAATTTCAAGGTTATTTTACGCCAAAGTTTTCCCACTGTCAAATGATACGGCGAAACAGAAACTTAATTATTTTTTATACCCGTATGCCGCCCTGTCGCCATATATGGAAAAGCACAGCTTATAATTCTGCCACTTTTGCCCATATTTTGTGCCCCTTTGCCCTCTTCGCCACAATCATTTTTTTTGCCGCCGAAGAGGGCTTTGAACGATATGAAAATATTAGTGCAATCTGCGATAAAAAAGTGTGCAAAAAACGCAAAATACTTCTCGCGGCAACGCGATGCCTCGTTTCCGCCCGCACCGCCTGTTTTTTTACTTTGAAGTTGCACCGAAAGCAGCTGCGAATAATGCCCGCCGAAGAATAGCTGCGGCGGGCAAAGTAAGTTTATATGATTGCAGAAACAGCGCGCCCGCGGACGGCGCTTTACGATTTTCAGAATGCGTTTACAAAAGTTGTAATAAGCACTCCCACCACTATCAGCAGAACTATTACGCGGCTTACTACATACTTTATAAAGTCCGCGCGCGTGAGGCCACTGAGCGAAGGTCTTGTGAGAAAGGCAAAAACCACGTACGCCGCCACTCCCGCGGCCGAACCGATTATAAACCAGACGATATTTGTAGCCGCCGCCACGGCGGCAAATAATGCGGCAACGGCAAGCCCCGCCACTGCGCACCAGTAGAATATGCGCGCGCGGCGCTCCCTTACCCTGCGCACGGCAACCACGTCGTCATCGGAGAGCAGATAATAGCGGGATATCCCTTGCCCGTTTCCCTTAGTTAAAGATATTGTTGGATATTTCAAGATGTGTCATTCGATTTTGCCGATAAAGCGGTAGAAGATTTCTACCTCCTGTTCCCGGCTTCCGTCCTCACTTTTGACCGCTTCATGGACAA
>DVMA01000077.1 GCA_018715195.1 Candidatus Coproplasma excrementavium
TAAAAAACTGCTTAAAATCATTTGGCATTTTCGATTTAATTAAGTATAATAGTCTACGTTGTTTGCGAGATATTGAGGTGTAGCGCAGTTTGGTAGCGCGTCTGGTTAGGGACCAGAAGGTCGTGGGTTCAAGTCCCGTCACCTCAACCATAAAAAGGAAGTAACATCGGTTACTTCCTTTTTTATTTCTCTGTGAGGCATGCGGGACTTGAGGGGAGGCGAGCAATAAGTTACCCCCTCCCCATCTTTTATTTTCGGCAAAACGCCTATTTAAAGGGGCGGGCGATTAAATCGCCCGCCCCTCCTGACTTTTGACCAGATTCAGTCTGACTATTCGTCAGCTTTTATTTTATAGCGCGTTATGACAACGTAGAAGGTCGCAGAGTTCAGCTTTTCATAATCATTCAGTTTGATTTTAAGCGTGCTCCCGGCATTGGCTCTTACAAGATATAACCCAGCGGAATTGCCGTCCTTGGTTTTCATTGTCATTTCAGAAGCGGGAAGTTCCGTGCCGTTGAGTTCAAGAACAGCCGTGGCACCGCCATAGCAGCCCAGAGCATAATCAGTCTTAAAGTTTATTAAATAAACTCCCTTTTCGGCAAGTTTGATTTCCGCTCCATCGGCGGAGATATCCTCGGGCATTTCAGGGAATAACTGCGTTGCCGCAAACTGAACATACGGCTCGCCCGTCTCATAATTGCCCTCTGCGGAAAAAATATTCTCGCCGCAGACGGGACAGTCTGCATCCTCTCCTTTCGGTCCGGTTGCACCAGTTGCTCCGCGCGGAATAACAAAATCAAATATATGGCTATTTTCAGAACCGCTGTCTGTAACTGCAGCCAGCTCCTCAGGTTCAGCAGTAGTAGTTGTGCCAACGGCAAGCGTATCCGCCGTACCAGTCGCACCAGTCACGCCATCTGCGCCGTCTGACCCTGCAGGCCCGGTAGCACCGATAGGCCCCGTGGGGCCAGTAGCACCAGTAGGACCCGTGGCTCCCGTTACACCAGTTGCTCCGATAGGGCCGGTAGCTCCAGTGGGACCAGTTACTCCAGTCGCTCCGGTTACTCCCGTTGCTCCGGTAGGACCGGTGGCACCAGCGGCACCCGTTACACCTGTCGGACCAGTAGCACCAGTTACACCCGTTGTTCCCGTTGCTCCGGTTGCCCCCGTCGCACCAGTTACGCCCTTCGGACCGGTAGGCCCTGTAGGACCTGTGGGACCGGTTATTCCCGTAAAGGAAATTATGGTGTGACCCTTGCCGTCATCGCAACAATCAAACATCTGACAGCAGCATAAAAATTTATCGTTCATTCATACCTCATCCGAGCTGATGTTTTTCTTTAAAGTAACGCTTGTTGTACAGATAGCCTGGATTGTCGGGTCGGATGCTGCCCGCAAGATTATTATAATAGCACGCCTTTTTATAATCACCCATTCTGTCGTAAATTACGCACAGTTGCATATAGGGAGTAAAAGCCGAGCTGTCGCAATCGATAAAAGCTCCGCTGCAGATATTCTGCGGGAGAGCCGCCGCTGTTTTATACCAGAATATTGACGTTTCATAGTCGCCTTTCGAGAAAAATCTTTCACCTAAAAGGCAGCAGACGCGGCTTTTGGGAAGGCCGTATTCAAAGCTTTTTAGAAGACTGGAAGTCGCTTTCTGAACCTTTCCCTCGGCCAGATAAGCCGAATAAAGCATAATGCAGGCTTCAACCTTGTTTTCAATCCACCCGTTGCCTGCAAGAAAATCTTCCAGAACGGCACAGCTTTCGCAGTGCATTCCGTTGTAAAACAATTCGCGGCCGTAGTAGAATCTGTCGCGCGCACAGAGTTTTCCGCCCTGCGAAATAATTTTCTGATATATGCGCAGATTGCGCATAGGTTGCGAAGGTCTTATTTTCTTGTGCACTATTTTTGCAGATGAATAGAGTATTCTTCCGCGCGGCGAAATTGCCTCGTGTACGGCTCCCTCCCATACATAATTTTGCGTGCGGCGGAATATGCGTTCACGACAGTAACACATAAGCGGTCTGCCGTCCGTTCCCGGAATGACATATTCAAGGAACGCCATATCGTAATCCTTCATCTGCTCTTTGAGTCTGCAGATTTCAGCGGCGTCCTTATCCTCTACCACATCGTCGGCATCCAACCACATTACAAGGTCGCAGGTTGCCTTGGAAAAAGAAAAGTTGCGTGCCGCAGAAAAATCGTCACACCAGTCAAAGCTGAATATTTTATCGGTATATTTTTCAGCGATGGCAACGGTAGAATCTTCAGAACCCGTATCTGCTATTATAATTTCATCGGCGAAGGCTTTTACCCCGTCAAGACAGCGGGCAAGCACCTCCTCCTCATTTTTAACTATCATACATACGCTCAGCGTCATAGTCTATTATATGTAAAACGCCGCATTCCGCGTGATTGATTTGTAGTACTCGGCATAAAAGTTGACAGATATAATACCGAAAGATATAATACAAAAAAAGGAGAATGAAATATGAGGAAAAGCAAACGCGAGATAAAAGACCACGCAGAAATACTCAAACTTATTGACGAATGCCAGACCATAAGACTCGGACTGCACGATGAACCCTACCCCTACGTTGTTCCGCTTTCCTTCGGCTGGGAGGAGACTGACGGCACTTTGAAGTTTTACATACACTGCGCGAAAGAGGGCAAAAAACTTGACCTTATAGAGCGCAACCCGCACGTGTGCATTGAGGGCGATATACTTGTCGCATACAAGGACACGGGACACAGCGTTACGGCAGATTACAGAAGTTTCATTGCTTTCGGTAAGGCTGAACGCGTAAGCGGCGAAGAGCTTGTCCGCGGCCTTAAGCTATTGCTTGAACATTGCCGCGTTGAAGGTTACAGCGCAGAGGCCTGCGCCTCTCTCGGCATTACCGAAGTGGTCAAAATAACCGTCGAAAGCATTACTGCAAAAAAGAGATTTATGGAATAGTTGCGGCATATGTGCGGGGCAATTATAATTTTTCTGATATTCTCATAACACGGTCCCATACTGATGAACGGAAATTTTTCAGGATAAATTAAAAGAGCAGTGCGGCTTTGCCGCACTGCTCTTTTAAACTTGAATTCAGTTTCCGAAAAATTCCCGATATATCGCTCTTATGCAATTATCGCAGTCGGAGTTATTTACGCCGACGATTATATTGAGTTCCGAAGAACCCTGGTCTATCATTTTTACGTTTATTTCTGCTGCGGCCATAGCCTTGAAAAGCCTTGCCGAAGTACCAACCGAGGAGGACATTCCGTGGCCAACCGTTGCGATGAGGGCAATATCCTCCAGTACTCTGAGAGTATCGGGAGCAACGGCATCCTTAATGCCCTTGAGCACAAGTTCAAGCTTGCCGTTTTTAAGAGCTGCGCTTTCAATGACTACAGACATTGTGTCAATGCCCGAAGGAATATGCTCTACGGGGATATCATACTGCTCCAGAACGGACAGTACTTTACGCACAAAACCTATCTGCGAGTTCATCAGAGATTTTTCTATGAATATAACGGTAAAATCTTTTTTGCCCGCTATGCCCGTTACCGTGTTTCCGCTGGGGGTATAGTACACGCTGGGCTGAATGAGCGTGCCGTCGTCTTCGGGACGGAACGTATTTTTTATATGAATGGGGATATTCGCCTTGCGTACGGGGAAGATAGATTCCGAATGCAGCACGTTTGCACCCATATACGAAAGTTCGCGCAGTTCCTTGTAGGAGAGCATTTTTATGCGTTTGGGACTGTCTACTATTCTGGGGTCGCAGGCAAGGAAACCGCTTACATCCGTCCAGTTTTCGTAGACGGTGGCATTGACGGCGCGGGCAACTATTGCACCGGAAATATCCGAGCCGCCGCGCGAAAAAGTTTTTACCTTACCGTTGAAACCCTTGCCGTAGAACCCGGGGAATACCGCTTTATCCGCTCCGCGCAGAGCCTCGCGAATGGCCTTATCAGATTTTTCGGCATCATATAATCCGTTTTCATCGAAAAAGATAACGTCCTCGGCATCGATAAACTTTGCACCGAGCACTTCCGCCATTACGCGTGCGGAGAGATATTCGCCGCGAGATGCGGTAAAGTCAACGTCCTTTTCTGTATTGATGCGCATTTCCGTTTCATCGAGCACGGAATCGATATCGAAATCGATATTGAGTTCCCTTACAATGCTGTTAAAGCGCGAGCGTATCAGCTGAAAAGCCGCCCCGCAGGAGCCCTTTTCTGCTACTTCTTTATGGCATTCGTACAATATGTCGGTTATTTTTATATCGCCCGAATAGCGCTTGCCGGGCGCGGAAACAACTACGTACTTTCTGTCCTTATCGCTTTCGATGATAGATTTTACGCGGTTCATCACGTTGCCGTCGGCCATTGAAGTGCCGCCGAATTTGCATACCTTTACAGCCATATAAATCTTTCCTTAATATTTACTTTATGCGCTTTGCCTCAATATAGTATCTCTTTTCGCAGCCCTCGCCCATGGAAAATGTCTTTTTGGGCAGGTTGCCGTCCCTTGCAATGAGGTCGAAAAAAGCGCTTTTTTCTATTGCGGGAAGGCGGATACATACGCCGCTGTTGCGCAGGCATTCTATCTGATCGTCGCCGTGAACATAGTCAACTGCGCCGCCGTACTCTTTCAGGAATGAAGATATGTATCCGTCAAGCAGTCTGATTCCCTGCGGTATATCTTCGGGGAAGGGCAGCCTGCGCTCCCCATCCGCACATTTTACCGTTACACAGGACGCACCGCTTAAATTCCACCCGTCAATGAATTTCTCCGCCGAGGAAGTTTCCACAAAGCGGTGAATGGGGTGAAATAAGAGTGCATCATCAAATATATTTACCGCCTCGCACAGCGCGTAGCGGGCGGGATGAACGGCTTTTTCTTCGTCAGAGAGTGAAGTTTTAAGCTCATCCCACAAAAGTTTTGCCGCCGCCAGCGAATGATTGCCATCGCCTACGGCAAACAGAAATTTATCGTTTTTACCGCTGACAAGCGAATAAAAAGCATTTATCACTTCTTCCGCATTGTCAATAAAAGTGCCCTTTACGTGCCCTCCGCCCATATTCAGGTCGAAGTCGTATACAACTTCTCCGCGCCTTGCCGCGCCGAGAACGCTGTTCTGCGGGTCGTTATATAAAAGCATGATATGCGGAAGCTCCAGAAAAGCGCCGCGGCGTATTTCAATGCGCGGAGGAAGTCTGTCGGCAACGGTCTCTTCCGTCGAACGGATAAGCGCCCTGTCCTCCTGCCTGAACGAGTACCGTTCAAGGTCTATGCACAGCACTATGCCCTTGCGAACGCCGCAGGATACGGTGCGTTCAACCAGTATGAACCCGCCTTGAAGTTCCCTGAATATGCCGCCTTCAAGGTAGCTCTTCATGTTTGAGTTTATCTGCGCGGTACGCCTTTTGGGATTATCTTTGAGATATATTTCGGGAAAAATCAGGTGGAAGGTACTGGGCTTACCCTCAGCTATCTTCTCCACTTGTTGCCAGTAAGATTTGTCCGACGTAAACTGGTCGCAGGCAATAACCGCCCAGGAGTACATATCCGCATTGTAAGGCAGAAGAATATTGGGCACGGCTATCGCGCCATCAATGTTTTGTCCTTTGCAGCTCACTGTTTTCGCCTCAGTTAAGATTTATGAGAAACACGGTGAGCGCGGCAAGAACTATTGCAAGTATCTTGATAGGCACATATTTTGTAAAGAGATCTTTGAAAAATTCGCCTAATTTTTTCATTCTTTGGCCTCCGCTGCAAGGTCATCCCAGTAGTAATCGCTGAGTGCGTTTTTAAGGTCGGCGGCGTCCGCATACTTCTTTTTTATCACGCCGTTCTTGACTATGGAAATTATACCTGTTTCTTCCGACACAACGAGAGAAGTCACGCTCGCCACGGAAGTCACGCCGAGAGCCGCGCGGTGACGGCTGCCCATATCCTTGGGAAGATTATCGCTCTGCGCGAGCGGCAAAAAGCAACCTGCCGCATAAATTTTGCTGCCCTCCACTATCATTGCGCCGTCGTGAAGGGGCGTCTTGGGATAGAAAATCGTCTCTATCATCTGGGCGGTGATTTCAGAATTAACTATCGTACCGCTCTCTATAATGTTTTCGGGAAGGTTATCGTTGGAAAGAACTATCAGCGCGCCTATATTGTTTTTGGACATATTCTGCAGGGCGCGTATCATTTCGTCGATTATCGCGTCGACGCCGCTTGCGTTTACTTTGAGCCTGTCATTCTTGCCCTTTACCATATTATCCAGCAGCACCCTCTTTATTTCGGTGTTGTACATGGTAAATACAAGTATGGCAAGCATCATTATCACGATGAGAAGGAACTGCGATTCGATATTCTTTGAAAAACCGAATGCAAAACCGCACCATACAACGGCAAAGACAAAAACGACTATAAGCTTATAGCTTTTGTTTGTCTGCAATACTTTGAACGCATAATAAAAGAGCATTATGAAAAAGATGAATTCCATAACGTATGAAAGTGCGTTATCGCCGAATTCATTGAAAAATACGTGAACTTTTTCAGAAAAAGCGTTCCAATCCACTTAAATAACCTCCGTGGGCAATCATTGCCCGGTCAGTCCGTTCTGTAATAAAATGCTGCGGCTTTTTCAGCGCCGCAGCGGCACTTTGCTAAAGTAAAGCGCCCTTTATATCATTATATAATCAAATCAATAAAAAATAAAGCATTTTACCGCTTAAATTCGCTCAACCGAAAAATATTTGTGAACAAATAAGCCTGTAAGCGCTGTCCTGGGCGATTTCGCCGCATTTTACGGATGCTATAACCGAATAAATTGCCGAGGCAAGCTGCTTTGTGCGGCTTACACCGAGTCTGCGCGCCTGCTCGCGGCTGCGCTTTACACCGTATTCCTTCATTCCGAGAAGTTTTGAAAGTTCCGCGTCGGACGAGGACGATTCCGCAATTATTGCAAGATTTCTAAGATAAGAAAAAAGACTGTTGAGAACGGACATCGCGTCCATTCCCCTGGTTGTCAGTTCGTCGGCGATTTCGTAAAACGCAGAATAGTTGCCCGCAGACACGGCGTTGGTCATTTCGTATATGCGGTAGTCCGCGTCCTTGAATACCAGTTCATCCGCCTCCGTCTGAGTGAGAGTGCCGCCTCCGCCCTTGTATTCGATTATCTTCTGCGTTTCAATGGACACGCGCGACATATTGCAAAGGCAGTAGCGCACAATATTCATGCATACTTCGGCTGACGCAGCAATGCCCGAACGCTTGAGCGTGAGGTATATCCAGCGGGTGACCTCCTCTTCATCGGCCTTGCCGCAGTCCACATACGCTATTCCGGATTTTCTCTTTAAATCGGCCACGCCCTTCTTTGTCTGCGAATTTACTATAATCAGCACTGCCGATGCGGGAAAGTCTGCAAAGAAGGACTTTAAATATTTTTCGTAGTCAGAATCTGAGGGATAAAATTCAGTGACTCTGACCACTCTGTATTCAGACATGAACGGAAAAGCCGAGAGCGCGTCAGTCAGACGGGTTATTGCGCCGCCTTTGAGGGTCTCGCCCTCGAAAGAGGCAAAATTTAATTCGGGCATCTGCAGATATGCCTTTTTAATCATCTGCTCGCCCTTTGTAAGAAAGTATGCGTCCTCGCCCTGCAACAGATAAATTCTGCCTTCGCCCGAGGAAATGTAATTTTTCAGCTCCGTAAACTTCATAATACCGCCTTCCGCGCTTTGGCTTTACGCTATTGCACCCTTCGGCCGCGTATTGCCTATGGAAAATATTTTACCATCTTTCGCAGTAAATTGCAAGTCGCCGCACTCGTATAAATTAAGGGGTGAATCCGTTCTGTCGAAATATACGCACGTACCGCACATACACCCGCCCTTTTCGGCGGCGGAAAAAAGAATGTCGCAATCTGAAATATTTACTTTATTTCCGCTGCTTATACCTATGCTTATTCCGCCCGCTTTAGCGTAAAGGTCGCAGCCCGTGACATATTCAAACTCAATATCGCAGACGGTAAACCTCTTTTCATAGTGCAGCTGCGTGCCATCGTACGGCTGAAAGGCAAAGTTTGTATAATTCAGATATACGTCGTCACATTCCACGCCCGATAAAATGTACGCCTCCACGCTGTCATCCCCGCCGAGAATTATCATTGCATCAGGCCGCTCCACCCCGCTTTCGGAGAGAAGGGAAGATATGTCGTACGCCGACGGCGACTCTGAAATGACGAGCACGCTGCCCTGCCGCGAACTTATCAGCACGCAGTAGCTGCCGCCGTAGTAGGCCGACGCATTGATTTTTATTCCGCCTTCGGGAATGTAATTTTTAGCCATCATACCGACCGCAATCAGAGCCGCCAGCACTGCCACCGCGATAAGGCGGAAACGCAGCTTTAAATTAACCTGTCCCGATATTAAATACGCCGCCAGAAAGTACGGCGCGGCAAACACGCCGAAGTCGAAGCCGCTGATTAAAGCCTGCTCTGCGTGAGCTACCACAATAAACGCAGTAACGGCCTCCAAGGGAACGGAAAATATCTTTAACAAAAGAAAAGTCGCGGGCGGTATGACAAAGGACAACAGAGTGAGCGCAAACTGCAAGGTGAAAATTGCAGAAAGAAGCGGCACGAATATGATATTCAGCACAAGCGACGCCCAGCTGACATAGCCGAAACAGGACAAAAGTATGGGAAAGGTTGCTATCTGCGCAGAGAGCGTCATTGCCGCCGCCGAACAGATTTTACCTGGCAATTTTATTCTGCGCAGAGCGCGCGTTATCGTACCGCAGAACAGAGCTATGCCTGCCACTGCCGCAACCGACAGCTGAAAACCTACGGAAATGATGTTCAGCGGGTTTACTATGAGCACGGCGACAAAGGCAAGCCCCAGTGAAGAGAGCATATCATACTTTCCACCCGAAAGCCCGACAACGGCCGCAACCGCGCACATTATGGCGGCGCGCACCGCGGAGAGAGTAAAGCCGCAGATGCCAGTATAAAAGAACACGAGCGCGATGCCGATTATCGCCGCGGGAACGTGACTTACGCGCAGTTTTTTCAGTATAAAACTTACTATCCCGTAGACAAGCACTATATGCATTCCCGATACGGCAAATACGTGCGCCACTCCGCCGTAGCGGAATGTATCCATTGTGGAAGTTTCAATGAAATCGGTGTTGCCCGTAAACATTGCATAAGCTATGGCCGCGGTATCTTTATCGAGGTTATCGAAGTAGAGTAAGCGCACGGCCGAATTTATTTCCCCGAACAGCGAAAAACCGTATTCGGAGCTTATATCGCCTGAAGGATAGGCCGTGTACCTTATGTCCTCAAGCAGACGGTAGGCGCTCTGGTTGCCATAAGCAAAAGGACGTCCCGCATATACCGTGCCCTTGAATTTTATGCTGTAACCCACATCGCAGAACTGTCCGTAGTCCTCGTCAAGATATACAATCATAACGCCGCCCACATCTTCGCCGTCGGCACTTATGTTCTTTATCTTGACATACTCCCCGTCCTCCGTGAGCGACTTTTCCTTTACAGTGCCGCTTATTTCATACACGCCGCCGTTTATGAGCGGAGTTTCTGCATAGCGGGAAAGCCTGAAGGATACGCCGAGCGAACAGTACAGAAAGAGCAGGGCCGCAACTACTGAAAACACAATGCCCGCCACTCTGCCGCGAATTATGAAAAATATGATAAATGCCGCCGCGACCGGCACGAGCGCTATAAGCCACCAGAGCGGCACGCTGTTATACGCGGAAAGGTATGCGAACCCCGCGCCCGCTCCTGCCGCAAAAGCAAGCACGAGAGCGGGACGAATGTTTATCAGTTTTTTCATCTGCCGTATAAAATACCCGAAGCCGGGGCGCAATCAAAGCACCCCGGCCACAGAAATCAGAATAAATTTTTTACGTGAGCGAAATCTTATCGGAAATGCTGCGCACAAATATGCCCTTGGACGCGCCGTAATCTATACACGAATTGATGTACGCCGCAAACTTATCTGACAGCCTTGCCACTTTAAGTTCGCGCTGTACGGTGGTGACAAGTTCGTCCGAATACATGCTCACCTTGTTTAAAAGAATGCTCTTCACAAGCGAAATTATATCGTAAGGCGAGTAATCAGTCTCCGCGGTACGCAGCTGAACGCCCTCTTCCACGCGGTAACGGTCGAACTGCGAGTACTTATCGGCACGGAACAGACAGCGCACACCCGCAATCACCGACGACTGGTAGCCGCATCCTTCTATCATAGAATTGATTTTTGCGTCCAGCTTGACGCCGTGTTTGGTTATTCCGAATGCCGCAAGCGTACGCTTTAACAGGAACTGAACGGGTATGGGCTCCTCGGCCGAAACTATGGCCTTGATAACCTTTATTATCTCCGCATCGTGTTCGCCCGAAAGAATGTACTGCGCGTCAGCCTGCTTTTCTTCGTACTTGGCCGCGCGATAGGGCTTTTTGAACCCAGGTGCAGCCGCCTTGCCGCCCGTGCAGAGCTTATCCAGGTATTCCTTTATCTTTTTTATCTCCCTCTTGGGATTGTTGAAGAAGTTTATGGAATACAGCCTTATCACGTTCCAGTTGTTGCGCTTGAGCGTCTGGACCTGCATAACCGTGCTGTCCTTTACGGAGAAGTGGCTTTCGCCGTCGCAGAGAATGGCAAGGATAAAGTTGTGCTTGTTCTTGGGGTCAACTACGGCGACGTCTATCTTGAAGTCGGATACGCCCACATTGCAGCGGCAGTCATAGCCGTAGTTGGAAAGCTCCTCGGCCACATACTTGCCTATGCCCGTCTTGTTGATTATCATTTCGTCGCTCTTTACTGCGATGCTCGTTCTGCCCTTTTCGGCAAATTCGAGGAAGGCTTTGAGCCCTGCCACGCCGCGCGAGTTTGTACGGGAAAGGTCTATCATTGAATAGCGCATTGAGGAATAAATCACCATCTCTTCCCTTGCGCGCGATACGGCTACGTTGAGTCTGCGCCAGCCGCCGTACTGGTTGAGCGGTCCGAAGTTGAGCGAAATTTTGCCCATACGGTCAGGGCCGTAGCATACGGAGAACATTATCACGTCCCTTTCATCGCCCTGTACGTTTTCAAGGTTCTTTACGAACAGCGGTTCGTCGCGCTCGTAGGCGGCCTCTTCAAGACCCTTTTCCTGTATGGCCTTTGTAAGCAGTTTTTCAATATAGTTCTGCTGGGGAGTGGAGAATGTGACTATGCCTATGCTGGAACGGCGAAGTTTTTCGTCCTTCAGCCTTCTTATAACCTCGTTTACAAGCGCCTCCGCCTCCTGCTTGTTGCACTTGGTGAAGCCTCTGTCATACACGCCGTCCGCAATGTATTCAAGCTTTACCTTGCTGTCCAGCGCATCGGGCGAAGGGAATGTGCACAGCTTGCCCGAGTAGTACATTATGTTGGAGAACGCTATAAGGCTTTCGTGTTTGCTTCTGTAATGCCACAAGAGATGCATCTGAGGCATGCCGAGGGACAGGCAGTCGTCCAGTACGCTGTCCAGGTCCTCCGCCTCCATCTCCTCCTCGTCCTGGCCGAGCGCCATAAAGAAGGTTGTGGGTGAAAGCTGTTTGGGGTCGCCGACTATTACCGCACTCTTTGCCCTTGCAAGCGAAGGCACAGCTTCGCAGGTAGGCATCTGCGAGGCCTCGTCGAATATGACGATGTCAAACAGATCGGGTTCGGGGGCAAGATACTGCGAAACGGTGAACGGACTCATCATCATGCAGGGTGCAACCACCTTCATAAGCTGAGGTATCTCTGAAAACAGCGTCCTGAGATTGAGCCTGTTCACGTTGCCGCTCGTCTGGCGGCGGAAGGTCATAAGCTCCAACGCGAGCGGGCCTTCAGTCTCCTGCGAGGGCAGACGGGAAATCAGGTCGTGACGAATCTTCGCCTTGGTAGCGGCGGCAAACTCCTCCGTGAGCATGGCAAATTTGGCCGCGCTTTCGTCCAACATGGACGCGGAGAACCTTGCAAGCTCCTCGTCGGCGGGAATATTCGTCTGAACAAAGTTGCGGAACACGTTCTTGCGGAAGGAAGAGAGAATCTGCTCCCCGCTTATCCTGCCGCTCTCCATGGCGTCGGTAATGAACGTAAGGCCCATGGAATTGAGTTCCTTTGCAGTGTTTTTATACGAACACCAACCCGCGAGCATATCTATGTTATCGATAAGCGCGCCGCACTTTGACGTGTAGTATTCGAAGATGTCTTCGTCCGCGCCGAAAGATTTATCGGCATTGGTAACTTTGTTGAAATAATCTTTGGCGGAAAGGAAGGCGCGTGCCGCGGCAATGACGCCGTTGATGAGCGGCTTTGCGTATCCCGCCGTTATATGGTTGCAGACGCTGTTGAACGCATCGGCATTGTAGTCCATGAATACCTGCGCGCACTGGGCGTGCAGTTCGTACAGCGGCTTGAGGAAGAGTTCCCTCTTCTTGTCGTTCATTCCGCCGAAGCCGACAAAGTTCTGCGAAAGGTCGGTATTTTTGCGTATTCTGTTCTCGGCCTGCCAGAGCTCATATGCGCGCTTTACCCATTCAAGCTCCTCTTTTTCGGGTATGCGCTCCTTTGCGCACTTTGCTAGACGCTTGATGACGGCAAGAACCGTACGCGAAGAACGATAATTTTCGCCCCAGTTTTCCAGTTCCTGTTCAAGGTCGGGCGCAAACTTATCTATGTCGGGCAGAGAATTGAAGCGCGTGTACCACAGCCTGGATACCTTATCGTACATTACGTTTGCGTTGAAGAACGTATAAAACTGCTCTTCATCGCAGGTGAAGAACTGATTGAGCGTACCGTCGCGCAGAGTTGTGGCTATTCTGATAAAGGCGTCCAGCTTGCGCGCCGTGAACGTGCTTATCTTCTGGTTGAATGTATCGAGGAAAAGTCCGAGATAGTTTTTGAGATGTTTAAGCTCCGCAAGCACGACTTCCGCCGCACAGAGCACGGCATTTTTTACGTTGTCCGTGCAGGCGGTGAGGTTTACGTTTTCAAAGGGCGAACGGTATACGCCGCCGCACTCCTTTGCCGCAATCTGTGCCTTTACGAGCATCTTTTCGCACTTTTCAAGCTTATCCTTTGTAAGACTGTCATAAAAAGTGCTTTCAATGTTTACAAGTTCGGGAGCATTCTTGTTCTGAAGATAGTAAAGTATACCCTCGTATATGGAAACGCCAAGTCTGCGCTTTTTGTGCAGAGCGTTGTACGGCCTTGCAAGCGTGGCGCGCGTTTCGGCAATTTCCTTGCCCTCCTCTCTGAATTTTTCCTCCGTGGAGTCATCTTTGAGGGAGAGCGTGTTTTCTATATCCTTGACAAGAGTAGCTTTATCGGTGGACTTGCCCGTGGAAAATTCCATGCAGAATTCGCCGATGCCTATATCGTTAAGACGCTTTTTTACCACCGAGAGCGCCGCCTGCTTTTCTGCAACGAACAGCACTCGTTTGCCTGCGTCCAGGGCGTTGGCTATCATATTGGTTATCGTCTGGCTCTTGCCCGTTCCGGGAGGGCCGTGAAGAACGAACGTAGTTCCCTTTGCCGACTCTGCTATCGCGGAGAACTGCGAGCTGTCCGAAGGCAGAGGCACAAGTATGTCGCACGGGTCGGCCTCGTCCTCGTTTTCGCCGCTGAGCTTGTTTTCAGGCAGTTTGTTGGAATTTGAAAGCAGGCTTGCAATCAGCGGATTGTTTTTATAGCGGGCGATGTTGTTCTTTACATCGCTCCACATTGCGTAGCGCGCAAACGTGAACTGGGCGCAGTAAACGTCTTCCACCACTTCCCAGCCTTTAAGGTCGGCAGTTTTGGCGCGGAAGAGAGCAAGCATTTCGGCAACCGAAAGCCCCTTGTCCTCCATGCCGCGGATATCTATTCCGAATTCCTGCTTCAAAAATTCCAGAAGGGTGGTATTTACCGTTATATCCTCGCCTTTTTCCATTGTAACGCCCTGCTGCTTTGTGCGGCGGAGCCTTACGGGAAGGAGGGCAATGGGCGCGTATTTGAATTCATTTTCGTCGTCGTGCTTCCATTTGAGGAAACCGAGCGTAAGGCAGAGCGTATTTGCACCTACCTCCTCTTCCGCCGTACGCGCCTTTCTTATGAGCGAGGAAGAGTTTTCCGAAAGCGCGGAAGCTCCGTCGTATGAACGCAGTATGCCCGATGACATCTCTATGTCGATGAGCTCTTTGAGTGCGCGCACGCCTGCGCTGCCGCCGAAGTATGTTGCATCCTTTATGGGTGTCTGGTTGGGCAGTATGCTGAATTTATCGCCGTTTTCCAGTCCGTTCACGAACGAGGAAATATCTGCCGTGACAATGTGGATACAGTCATGACGGTATCTGAAATTGAGCAGATTATTTTTGAGCGAAAGGTCCAGAAGGCGTCTCTGCCACGTTTTTTCCTTGGATGCGCCCTTTTCAAGCGAATATTTTGCGGCGTCTATTATTTCGCCCGGCTTTTGGTCGTAGGAAAACTGCGCCTCGCCCAAAAGCTCGTACTTGCCGCCCTGCCTGACCTTTATGGGTATTGGGTACACGCCGCCTATGCGGCAACGCTTTATGTCTACGCAGATTTCGTATTCGCTGCGGCGAAGCGCTGATAAAAAGTGCGATTCGCTGGTGGTGAAACTTGCGTTTTTATGCGAGAAAAGGTCGGTTACGTCAAAGATTGCAAGATTGTTGACGCCGTCCTGCACATACTTTTCTATCACCGACATATCGTCCTGCGCGGTGACGGTAAAACAGCTTTCATACAGCCATACGCCCGCGGCAACGCCCTGCCTGCCGATTACTATCACGGGGTTGAGCTTGGCCGCCTCAAGGCAGGAGGCATATAAAAGAGCCATCTCAAGCGGGGTTGCGGACTTGGACGATATTACTTTGGTTATGCCGCCCGCGCTCACGGGAGAAGTGAGTTCAGGCTGGGCGGAATATTCTATGTTCTGATTGCGCAGAGCCGAATATATTGCCGCCGCCGCACCGCGCACGGCGTTGCGGTCATTGCCCGAGTAGCCGCTCCACTCCGAAGAAAAGCCCCAGGTCTTGAGCTGAAGTCCCGCCTCGGCAAGTATCTTCTGACAGTCGGCTATCCTCGGACGGACGAGCGAGGCAAGCATTTCCACATTGCCAGAAAGCCCACCCCAAAAGTCTATGGGCAGGCACTGCACGTTTGCAGAAAGCTCGCACACCTTAACTTTGCCGCAGGTGACTGTAATATTCACCGTGCAATTTTCCGGTTCTTCCAGTTCGGCGAGATATTTGGGGTTAAGAATTTTATCTACAGTTACTTCCACGCTGCTTTCGGGCGGAATTTCCTGAACCTCTGCAACCTTGGGAAGAATGAGCTGAGTGCTGCCATTTACCGAAACGGTGAGCGACTCCGCCGCGCTTTCGCCGCGGTTATACAGCCTGAATGCAGTAAAAAGCGGCATTCTGCAGTAATACGTGGCGTAACTTACGGTATCGAGCAGTTCGCCTTCCAGTTCAATCGTTTCGGCGAGCTGTTTTGTTTTTTTGCTTGTAGCCATAATTTTCTTTTACCTCTTATTACCATTTCATTATACACCAACGCGGCGCTTTATCGCAAGAGGATATGCCAAAAAATTTGTTTGCCGCAAAAAAATAATTTTTTTGGCGCATTTATTTTTTTATGTCCGATTATTCTTACGTTTATTACTTTTTTACGCGCCGGTCAATTCAGAGAAAAAAATTTGCAGCCTTAAAAATAAAAACGCCGCTTTTTATAAAACGACGTTTTTTATTTAATATTTTTTTACAATGCTGCAGCTCATTTCCTGAATGCCTTGCGACAATAAAAATAAGCAAAAATTGCACGGCACATATGCCCGAAACAACACTGTTTTCAGCGCACCACGGCCAGCTCTTTCAGCGCCCTGGTGTACGCAATATATTTTTCATTATCAGTCATATCAGAATCGGCAACCGCAACCGCGGTAAATTCCAGGCCCTTGCTTTCATAGACCGTCATAAGATTTATGCGCGTTTTGGAAATATTGCCCGTTTCCCGGATAATATTATAATTTTTGCGCGAAAAATCCGCAAGTCTGGCCTCCGTCGTGATGACAGCCTTAAGTCCCTTTACAGGCGTCAGCCAACCCGTGACTTTACGCGGCTGAAGGTATACTATTTCCGAACCGTCGCAACCTATGGACTGCATATCTATGCTCAGCTCGCGCGAGACAAAGTCTACAATCTGATTGGTGTTGCGGTAGTTCTGATTGAGAACATATATATCCTTTTCCACAACCGACCAGTCTTTGAGTCCGCGGTAGGGCGTTATGTTCTGTTTCAGGTCTCCGAACACATTAAACCGAGCCCTTTCGTTGACATACTTTAAAACATAGTACTCGCCTTCGGAAATATCCTGCCCCTCATCCACAAACACAAAGGAATGTTTGGGCGAAAGGTCATAGCCCAGCTTGCACAGAAGAAGACACAATGCATAGGCATCGGAAGGATATACCGCGCTTGCACGCACGCCGTACTTTTTACGCAACTTTTTTATGATTTCGCCGTAGAAGAAACGGGCAACGTCCACGCTGTTTTCGCACTTGCCTATGGAAACAAGGTTGCCCTCACCCTTTAGCACATCGGCAAAGTCGCATACGGCGGAAAACAAATCGCCTATTTCGCGAACGCACTCGGATATTGTTTCAGTCTCCTTTTTGAGCGCCTTGCGCTTTTCAATGCGCTCCGAATAGGTAAGCACCTCCGTTCCGCCCACATTCATTCTGTAACGCGAAAGGTCGAATATTTCCTTGTCGACCGCCTCACTGAGAAGAGTAAGGTCAGAAACAGCGTCTGAACATATCTTTTCCGCGTGACGGCGTACGTGCCTGATTGCCTTGTAAAATGACAACAACTGACGATAAAAAAAGCTGTATGTGTCCATGCGGGGGTCGTCCCTGCTGAGAGTGAGAAA
>DVMA01000078.1 GCA_018715195.1 Candidatus Coproplasma excrementavium
GACAACAGATATTTTACCACAAGATACAGGGTAAAATCAATCGCTTGCGTGGCAAATCTGCCGAAGTTCCGTTTCCGTTGTAGAAACAAGTAGCGCGTTTAGACCGCTTGATTTCAAGCGCATTTCAAGACCGCCGCATTCGACCGCTCTGCCATCTCTCCAAAAGACTTTCACGAAAAATCTTTTGCTTACGCAAAATCTTTTTTCGTGAGATATTTTGTCGCAGTCGGCTTAACGACTGAACTAAATTCAGTCTTGCCGACTTTCGGCTTTTTTTATTTTATAATTTTCCGCAAAACTCACACGGTTTGACGCTGTTTGCACTAGCCCTCTGACAGGTAAACACGCAAAAACAATGCAAACACTCTATTAAACAGCTTTATTATTTTAGCAAAAGAAGGAAAAATTGTCAATTAAAATATCGGGTCAACAAATACGTAAGTTTTGCCGAATAAAAGCAGCCGTTAGTGGCAAGAATTTAAGCGGAGGTATTATTATGGCCGAAAACATTACGGCGAAAGAACTTACAATGCTTTCGCAGGCACTTACTACCGAAAGCCTTATATGCAAAAAGGCGAGAATGTATTCCAACACGCTGACCGACCAGGCTCTTTCCGAGTGCATGGCGGCAATTGCAGACGAACACGAAAAGCGCTGCAGCGCGCTTATGAAACTGCTGGGCTGAAAGGAGGCATTATGAAACTGACCAAATCGGACACAACGCTCAATGAAAAGGACGCACTGCAGGATATGCTGGACAGCGAAAAGGCGCTCATGAGCCTTTACACCACCGCATTGTATGAAGGCAACGGCAAAAACATGAGAAAGAGTTTTGCCGACAACTTAAGCGGCGTGGAAAAGGACCAGTACACCTTATATCAGCAGATGACGGCGCGCGGCTACTATGAAGCTCCGCCCGCAAAAAAGGATATGATTGACCAGGCGAACGACCAGTTCAAAAAAATTATGACCTCGCTGAAGAAGATGAAGGCCGCAGGCAGTCAGGGCGGCAGCGACTGAAAACAGACTGACGCTATTTAAGCACAAGGGCGCGGGCAAAAATTTTTCGCCCGCGCCCTTGATTTTAACCTTATCTTAGCCGCGCAATTTATTGGATAGTTGCGGCATAGTAAGGCGTCAATTCAGTTTTTGATGTTGCCGCCCTCGGCATTTTCTTCAAACGCCGAAAAGATATCCGCGGAGGGAGCGCCGTGTGCGTGTACAAGTTCATATTCGGGGTCTCCCGAATAGTCGCGTTCACCAGTATATTCGCCGCCGAGCGCCTCTATCGCATACTTAATCTCCTGAAAATCTGCATAGGGCAGGCCGTCCTCCTCCGCTTTTGCGCTGAGGTAGGGGAGCGCGCGTTCATCGCCATAGGTGGCCAGATATCCCGCAAGCATCTGCACTTCGTCGCTACCGCGGAACTCCTTTATGAGTATGTCGAATATGCGGTCGTCGCGGTTTTTTACGCAGGAGAGTATTTCCAGCATGAGCGTCTTTTCCTGCCCGTGCGAATAATTTTCCAGCGCCTGCTCCTTTACGGCGTCGGCGTTCTCCTTTACGAGGTCTATGAGCTTGTTTCTGAACTCCTCGTCCTCCTCGGCGGGAATGAGCTGCATATATACGGGCAGCGCCTTCGCATACGAGCCGAGAATGTTTACTATATATGGCAACAGCTCCTGCTGCCCGCCGCTTAAGAGTGCAACCAGAGCATTGCGGCATTCGGAACGTTTTTCAAGCTCGCGGCAGAGGAATGCGGGAACGGGCACGCCGTTTTTAACGTGCGCGCACAGACAGTTTACCAGTTCACGGTCGCTCATCTGCGCGTAGTACGCGCGCGGGCTGACGCCGAGCGACTTTATGGGCGTATCGCCGAACTTTTCATATTCTGCGGGAATCATGTCCTCCAGCTGTTCTTCGCTGAATCTGCCCGCATTCTTTGAAATGAAGGAGGATATTTTTTTATCGAACATTCCGTCGAAATCGTATAATTTCACTTCATTGCCTCCATTATCTTATCGAACGTAGTTTTATCGGCATCGAAAAAGCCGCAGACGTTATCGGCGGGGACGGTAGATTCGCGCACTCCCGAGAGGGCGAAAATAGCCGCCGCAAGCGCCTTGAGGTCTGTTCCGAGCGCAAGCGTGCCCGCCTTTGCCATTGCCGCATACAGCCGTTCGGCCGCGCCGCAGAACTTGGCGGGATAGCCTTCATCGAGAATGCCGAAACGCGAAACGAGCACGGAATATGCCTCAATGAAACACTTTCTCTTGCTTCTGCCAAGGCGCAGAGAGTACACATCCACGCACTTGTATATGTTGCAGATTACAACGCCGAACTGATTGTCCTCGTTGCGGGAACACAGAGCGTTGAGCACGGAAATTTTGAGCCCGTCGGAGAGAAAGGCGTTCAGCAGAAGCGTACGCACATAGTCATCGTACCCAGCTTTGACGGCGCACAGCGCCGCAATGAGGTGCAGCTGATTGTCATCCGAATTTTCCGTCTCGTCGAAGCACCACTTTATGCAGTCGAGCAAGGTGCCGTCGTCATTGGCGGCGTGCTTTGCCGCGCGCGAGGAAAGCCTGTAAAACTGCGAAATGGTGGCAAGGTTCTGTTCGCGCAGCTCCTGCGGGAGGCGGTAAAAATAGCCGAACTCCTCCTTTATCCCCTCCGCCTCGTTGTGCTTTGCGCGCTTATAGTAATAGCGGGCGACGACCGCGTCGGGATCGATTGTGAGAATTTTATCGAACGCCGCATAGCTCTGCTCGTAATTTCCGCTGTTGTATGCGGCTATCGCCTTGAAGTAGAGCACGGTGGTATCGTAAGCAAAGTCCCCCTCCAACTTTGAAAACAGCTCGAACGCCTCGGCGTGGAGCTTGTTTTCGCAGCAGACGGTTGCGACTTTGTACACATCGTCCGCGTCCTTGGGGTTGAGTTTTACCAGTCTTAACGCAAGCTCCCTGCCCTCCTCCGCCTTTTTCTGTTCGGTCTTTACGGCGGCGAGAGTAGTCAGCGCCTGAATGTCGTCAGGCTTTTTGCTGAGCACCGAAAGGCACTCCGCCTCCGCTTCATCGCACTTATCGGCGATTATCTTGCACATCGCAATGTAGTTGCGCGCGGAAAGATAGCGGGGGTTGCCCTCCTCCACCTTTTCGAATTCGGCTATGGCGCCGTCGTACTGCTGCGCGCGCATAAGCTCCACCCCGCGCGAAATTTCGGCGGAGTAGTCGGCAATCTGCGGAGGGTATGCAAACCTGAGCGGGTTTTCCTGGCGGCGCAGAAAGCTGTCTATAATCTCCCTGCGCGTTTCGGGGGTCAGGTCGTCCGTTTCAATGAGCAGTTTGTTGTAGTAGTACGCGGCAAAGTGCTCGTTATCCAGGTTCATATAGTCGACCGCAAGTCCCTCGTAGGCGTCCGCGAGGTCGCCTTCGGGCG
>DVMA01000079.1 GCA_018715195.1 Candidatus Coproplasma excrementavium
AAATGGCTATTTATCAACTGTTTGTTGTGACATAGCCTTTCAAAAAAAGGCTTTGCGGTAACGGAAGCGTGTGTAACTATTTTACCGCTTACGCTTTGCTCAAGTTTATTGCAGATTGCCGTAGCAATGCCCCTGCCCTGATAATCTGCGTGAACATACAAGCGGTCGAGATATCCCGTTTGATCTATATCGCCGAACCCTACAATTATTCCGTTATCAACGGCTACAATGCTGTAATGTTCCAGCAGCGACTTGTTCCAGGCTTCAAGGTCTACGTGCCCGGTTGCCCACGCATTGAGCTGCTCATTGTTGTAATCGGCTGCGTTGACAGTGTGCACAGTGTTGTAGAACAGCTCGGCAAGTTCGCGGCAGTCCGATTGTTTATATCTTCTTAATTGCACAATCTTTTCCCCGCCTATCTGATATGATACAGCGACAATATACCGTATCCTTAAATAAATTTATGGCAACCAAAAGGCCCGCAAAACTTTGCGGACCTTTCAATTTTTACTCCCATTCGATAGTTGCGGGGGGTTTGGATGTGATATCGTAAACTATGCGGTTTGCGTGACGCACTTCGTTTACAATGCGGTTGGAAATTATTTCAAGCACATCATAGGGTATGCGCGCCCAGTCGGCCGTCATTGCGTCCACAGACGTTACGGCACGTATTGCTATTACGTTTTCATAAGTTCTGAAGTCACCCTGAACGCCCACCGTCTTGCTGTTGGTTATTACGGTGAAGTACTGCCAGATTTTATCGTCAAGACCCGCCTTGGCTATCTCCTCGCGGAGGATATAGTCGGAATCGCGCAACGTTTCCAGCTTTTCTTCGGTTACTTCGCCCATTATTCTTATTGCAAGGCCGGGACCGGGGAACGGCTGACGCATTACAACGCTCTTGGGCAGGCCGAGTTCAAAGCCAACCTTTCTTACTTCGTCCTTGAACAGGTCGCGGAGGGGCTCAATAATTTCCTTGAAGTCAACTACCGAGGGAAGTCCGCCGACGTTGTGGTGGCTCTTTATAACTGCCGACTTACCCTTTCCGCTTTCGATTACATCGGGATAAATCGTGCCCTGAACAAGGTAATCAACCTTGCCTATCTGCTTGGATATCTTTTCGAACGAACGGATGAACTGCTCGCCTATTATCTTGCGCTTTGTTTCGGGGTCGGAAACCCCCTTGAGTTTTTCAAGGAATATCGCACCGTCGTCCACCTTAATCAGGTTCATGCCGAGGCCTTCCTTGAACACCTTCATAACCTCGTCTGCCTCATACTTTCTGAGCAGGCCGTGGTCCACAAACACGCAGGTGAGCTGGTCGCCTACCGCCCTGTGAATGAGCGTTGCCGCAACGGCCGAGTCTACGCCGCCAGACATTGCACAAAGCACTTTTTTATCGCCGATTTTCGCCTTGAGTTCCTTGATTTTTTCCGAGACAAAACCAGACATCGTCCAGTCGCCGTGCGCGCCGCACACATTGTACAAAAAGTTGCGGAGCATAAGCGTGCCGTACTGGGTATGCTGCACTTCAGGGTGGAACTGAACGCCGTAAATTCTGCGCTCTTCGCTGCCGAATGCGGCATAAGGGCAGTTATCGGAATGGGCAATCATTTCAAAACCTTCGGGAAGGCGGGTTATTCTGTCGGTATGGCTCATCCAGCATACGGAGTTTTCGGGCACGTCCTTGGTAAGGGGACTGCTCTTGCAGTATACTTCTGCCTTGCCGTATTCAGATGTGGAGGCGCGCTCAACCACGCCGCCGAGAAGGTACGCCGTGAGCTGGCAACCGTAGCATATGCCGAGAACGGGTATGCCGAGCGTGAAAATTTCGGGGCTGACCTTGGGGCTGCCCTCATCGTATACGCTGTTGGGTCCGCCCGTAAAAATTATGCCTATGGGGGCGTACTCCTTTATTTTTTTGATAGTCATGTCGCACGGTACGAGGTCGCAGTATACGTTCTGCTCGCGCACGCGCCTTGCAATAAGCTGATTGTACTGACCGCCGAAGTCAAGTACCAGAACTCTTTCGCGCTGCATATGTAAAATTCCTTATTTCAGTATTTTTGCGCCGCAGACATTTCTGTGCGGCAGTCGGACGATTATTCCGTCCCGAAAATATGTTACGGCGGAAGCAATATCAATTACTTCCGCCTTGAAAAAAGCTGCGATAGTTTATCAGTTCTTGGGAGAATAGTTGGGAGCTTCCTTGGTGATGCTTATATCGTGAGGATGAGATTCGGTAAGAGATGCCGAAGTCATCTTGACAAACTGTGCCTTGGTGCGCAGTTCTTCGATATTGTGCATTCCGGTGTAGCCCATGCCTGAACGCAGGCCGCCCATCAGCTGATATACGATGTCGGCAAGCGCGCCCCTGTAAGGAACCCTGCCTTCAACGCCTTCTGGAACGAATTTCTTGTTGTTGGACTGGAAGTACCTGTCCTTGCCGCCCTGGGCCATTGCGGGAAGCGAACCCATGCCGCGATAGGACTTGAACGACCTGCCCTGATAAATTTCAAGCTCGCCGGGAGACTCGGTTGTGCCTGCAAACAGCGAACCGATCATAACGGCCGCGCCGCCTGCGCCTATTGCCTTTACGATATCGCCGGAGTACTTGACGCCGCCATCGGCAATGACCTTTTTACCCATCTTGTCGGCCTGCTCGGAGCAGTCCATAACGGCGGTGAGCTGAGGCATGCCTATGCCTGCCACTATTCTGGTGGTGCATATGGAGCCGGGGCCCATGCCTACCTTTACCACGTCAGCGCCTGCATCGATGAGCGCCTTGGTTGCGGCAGCCGTAACGACGTTGCCCGCAACGAGAGGAAGTTCGGGGAAGGCCTTCTTGACCTTGGCAACCGCATTGACTATTCGGGAGTTGTGGCCGTGTGCGGAGTCGAGAACGACGATATCGACCTTTGCGGCAACGAGTGCGGCAACTCTGTCAAGCACGTCGGGCGAGTCGCCTATAGCGGCACCCGCAAGAAGTCTGCCGTTCTTGTCCCTTGCGCTGTTGGGATACTGAATGGCTTTTTCTATATCCTTTATGGTTATAAGTCCCTTGAGATATCCGTTTTTATCTACTATGGGAAGTTTTTCTATTCTGTGTCTGCCGAGAATTTTCTGGGCTTCGCTGAGAGAAGTACCTTCGGGAGCGGTAACGAGATGGTCCTTTGTCATAACGTTGCAGATAGGCTGCTCGAAGTCGGTTTCAAACCTTAAGTCTCTGTTGGTGAGTATGCCCACAAGCTTGCCGTTTTCCGTTATGGGAACGCCGCTTATGCGATATTTTTCCATGAGCGCTACGGCTGCCTTTACAGGCTCGTTGGGAGTAAGGAAGAACGGGTCGGTTATTACACCGTGTTCGCTCCTTTTTACCTTATCAACCTGGGACGCCTGCTCTTCAATAGACATATTCTTGTGGATTATGCCTACGCCGCCCTCCCTTGCTATTGCAATTGCAAGTTTGCTTTCCGTAACGGTATCCATCGCGGCGCTTATGATGGGTATGTTGAGTTTTATACCCGGAGCGAGCTGCGTGCTGAGATCTACCGTGGAAGGCAAAACATCAGAAGCCTGCGGTATAAGCAGTACATCATCGAAAGTCAACGCTTCTTTGACAATTTTACTCATTTATCCTTTCTCCTGTAATACTTTTAATTTATGTGTAAATTTTTTTCTAACTGTGTTAAATCAACCCGTCTTTTCAAGCGCGCCCGAAAGCGTGTCAAGGTAAGTCTGCTCCTCATCCGAAGCACAATTTACGTTTGCAAGCACTTTGAGCACATCTGTAGCGGCAGTCTTATCGCCGCGCTCAATAACGGTGAGAGCAAGCGAACCTAAGGCATTGTTCACGGGGAACGATTGTATTGCGTAGTTTACCTTACCGTCCGCAGAAAAATTTTCACGCGAAAAGCCGGGGTCCAGCGCCTCTACAGCAAAACCCAGGGCAAGCTCCGTATTCCCTTCGAGATACTCTGCCTCTGCCACAGCACCGTATATATAATGTCTGTAGCTGAAAATGATGTATGGCGACCCTTGTGCAATCTCTTCATCGCGAAGCGAGCAATATTCGTCAAACTCATCGTCATCCACAAGCTGTGTGCAATATTCTGTTATATATCCGTTATTTTCGGAAAAAATACTGTCCTCTGCACAGCGGGCAAGGTCGGAAATGTTATCCGTGTACGAATAGTACAGCGAAGCATATTTTACGGCAAAACCGTAATTGCCAAGCTGTTCGCACCATCCGCACAGCGTACCGGGAAACCCGAAACTTAAAATGGCAAAAACCACAACAGCGCAGCCTGCCACCACACCCAGCGTTGCAAGGGCAGATTTGATGATAATCTGTCTCAAAGCTGTACACCGTAATGATAACGAATGCGGCAGCGCGCACATATATGCACGCCTTTAATGCCGTCAAAGCATTTATCATAGCAATGTTTTGTATTTTTATTTTATTCATTTTATCACAGCGCAAAATAAAATGCAAGTATTTGAAAAACATTCATAATTGACAATGTGCGCAATATAAATGTAATATGAAAAAATTTTTATTTGCGATACCCGCCGTTGTCGCCGCGGCGGTATTTTACGGCGGCTGTACTGCCTCACCCGACTATACGCAGTACATATCCGAAACAAGGAGCAACGTATTTTTATATGAAGGCGATGATGTAAAGCTCAGCATTTATTGCGGCGAAAAAGAAAGTCCCTTCGTTGCCGACGGAATAAGAGGAAAACTCAGCGACATAGTGGAAATTTACGTGCGCCCTAACGGAGAATATGAAAACGTGACAATCTCCTCTTCCTCATTTGAAGGCGGAGAAATGAGCTATCTATCCGCACGGGGAATGTGGTACATGAGTTTCTCAGCCGCAGCTTTAAGCGGCGACACGGTGAACGTTACCCTGAACTGCGACGGCACAAAGACAGACTACACCCTTTTAAGCGTACTCTCCGACGGCGTAATGAGCTGCGAAAAAGCGCTTGACTGCGTCAGAGAACACGACGGCGAACTGTTTGACAGTCTTACTGAAAACGGCACATTCCGCGGAGAGATATTTATCAGACTGCTCTACGACGAAAAATGCTATTACTATGTAGGCGTATGCGACCGCGAAGGAAATATTCACGCATACCTTACGGACGCGCAGACGGGGAGAATCGTTGCCGAACGAACACATTCAATGTAAAATAATTTATACTGCGGCACCGCCTCTGCGGTGCCTTTTTTATCTGACATAAGCTGAAGTTATATATGTATGCTCTGCACATAATAAATATGCATTTTGCCATAAGCATATTTCTCGTCTAACAAATCCTAACAATTAAATCGGACTGTTGCAATAGTCAAACATACGTGATATAATTATAATAATTATATTGATATTATATACCAATAATATAAATGATAATGTATACTAATATCAAAAATTATACGTGACGACTCCGTTTGCAAAAAGCAAGGAAAATCAGGTAATGCTTAAAAAAGTATACAACCGCAAATTACTATTTGTAGAAGACGATGCGGAAGAACTGGAAAAACTTACTCCTCACTTTAAAAATCAGGGAAACCTGGTAGTGTGCGCAAAGACTACAGAACAGGCAAGAAAATTGCTTGAAACCGAAAAGTTTGACGCTGTGATTCTTGACCTTATGCTGCCCGACGGGGATGGCTCTTCCCTTCTTACTATGGATGGGCTTCCGCCCGTCATCATACTTTCCATGCTGGACGACGAAACTGTAATGCTGTCGGGGTTCAGAGCGGGCGCGGCTGACTATGTCGTAAAACCGTGTTCGCCAACTCTTCTAGAAGCAAGAATTTCTTTGAGAATTCTGAAAGACGAACAGTCCAGAATCACACTTTCGGGAATAACCCTGGACGCCAGCGAACGCACCGTATTCTATAAAGGCAAGCCCGTTGCGCTCACTTCCAGCGAATTCAATATCCTGCACTTTCTGATGGCAAACCACGACAATTTTTTCAATTCCGAAGAGATTTACAGCAGAGTATGGGAAGCCCCGGGCTTGCAGACCACTACCGTTCGGTATCATATATCCAATCTGCGCCGCAAAATTAAAGAAATTACGCAAAAGAACCTTATTATAACCGAGTTCGGCAAGGGCTATGCTTTTATAGGACGGCCGTAATTTATGGAAAATACCAAAGCCGACGACATTCTGTCTGACCGCGACACGCGTCGGAGAACGATACTCAACACAATTGTCGTAACGTTGACCGCTCTTCTTTGCATCGCGATTGCGCTTTTTGTGCACTTTTACGCAGAGAGCACTCCTCCCGCAGCAGAATATACCGAAATACAGGGAACAAACGGCACGGTTGCCGCATATTCGATTGAGGACCTGGCGAACTTGCGCACGCTGACGGTTACAAACTACACATCAGGGAAATACCTGGTTCCGCACGAAGAAGTTTCAGGCAAAATAACAGACCTTGGCAAAGTTTCTGAATTTGAAGGCAGCGGCACTCTTCAGTTCGTGTTCCTGAACCTTGACCCGAACGATAAAGATTTTGCTGAAAAGCATGAAGCACTCTCCCCCTTTCTGCGCGGCGACGGATACTGGCACTTTACGCTCTACCTGCCCGCCATAACCGGCGCAACAATCGTGTACCTCAACAGTGAATTTATCAATAATTCCGGTCAGCTTTCAGACTACGATTTTTCACAATATTCCGAATACGTGCGCATTACTGATAAATTCATATCGGAATCGGCACCGCTGTTTATTGATCTTAGTTTCAGTGCCGATTTCAATACAGTCAGCGAAGATATTTTTTCCCGTTCCACAATCGTAACTATACACTACGAATCAATGCAGGGCAAAAATGCCAGACTTTTCTCAATCCCCATTGCAGGGGAAAATTCTTTGGTGCGCACAATGATAAACGCCGATAAAATGGTACTTACCACCATTTGCGTCACTGCAGCCCTTGGCTTTACCCTGTTTATCTGTGCATCAGTTTTAAAGCACACATTCAAATTCGCGCCGAAAATATTTATTTTCTTTGGCATACTGGGATACATCTTCTGCACTCTTTTACTGTATTCGGCATGTTCTTTTCCTTACAACGCAACAATGATTAAAGCATTGTTTGCCGCAATTATTCCGTTTGCGGCCATATTTGAAATGCGCGTACGCACAAAGAATTTCCCGATATGGATACCGTTTGCCGCTCTCGGACTGCTTCATTGCATACTTGAAATTATAAGTTCAGTACTATACAGTATTGCCATCAGCATTACATCCGTTGTCGTAAGCTACATATTGGCTGTGCTTCTGGTTATTCTTGCCGTAATCTCTATAAAGCGTGAAAAAAGAATTTACAGCCTGATAACGGTAATAACTGCAGCTTCGTTTGCCGTGGCACGTGTTTCCACACACAGAATTACACTTTTTATGTATTCGCCGCAACTCTGGCTGTGCATTTTACTGCTGACCGTTACGCTGATACTGGGTATAATGTTCTTCACCATACTTGAAAGGCGAAACAGATTCCTTACACAGAATCTTAAAAATGAAGTCGCGCGGCAGACCAGCGAGCTGAGAGAAATGATTGAAGACAGGGACAACCTTTTAAGATATCTCTCACACGACATGAAAAAGCCCGTCATACGCATAAAACAGTCGCTTGACGAGCTTATGAAAAATGAGAACGACGCTGAAAAACTTAAACTTTTGGACGATGCCGAACGCAAACTGCATACTATAAACAGCGGACTTACTGATTTACGACACTATTCGAAACAGAACTTTGCCGCAGAAGCCAGCACTTCCGTCAACGTAAGCGAGATACTGACTTATATTTACGACTCGTTTGCACCCGACTGCGAGGCGCAGGGCGTGCGTCTTTACTGCAAAAAACAGGACATAAACGCATTCGCAAAAAAGAATATGCTTATTTCAGTTCTGCGCAATCTTATTTTCAATGCGCTTGAACACGCAAAATGCACCGTTATTGAACTAGCCGTAACAAGCAATTTAAAAGTATGCAGGATAAGCGTAACGGACGACGGCGTAGGCCTTAACTCCGTTGACGATGCTTTCAGAGCCTACCACACAAGCGGCGGTGAAGAAAACATGGGGCTGGGACTGTATCTTTGCAGGGAGCTCATGCATTCAATGAGCGGTGAACTGGACTACGAGCGAATAGGTAAAAAGACAGTTTTTACCGCCACCCTTCAGCTGGCACCCTGAAAATAAAATAATATTTTTAAATTAAATATTTTAATAAATATAATAAATAAATCCGCCTGAAAAATTTATGGCGGATTTTATTTTTCAGAAATTTAAACTGAACCAGCAGCATACTGTTTTCTTTTCAAAAATTCATACTTTATGTTACGCATAGTACTTTAAAAATATCAAAAACACAGTAATTTTGCCTTGCCTAATGTCTGATAAGATGTTTTTATCCTGTCGGCAGACGACTTGCGGCATTATAAAATGCAGGCAGAGAACGCGTTGTAATATACAAATACACAATTTTTATAAATATTTTATTTTAAATTTTAAGCTAAATAATTTAATAAAATTTAATTTATCCGATTATTTTTTCAAAGCACAAAAATTCCCCTCTTATGGGCTTAAGCCTTCCGCAGTATACAAACCCACACGAGGCAAGCAACTTCTGCATCGGAATGTTCTTTTCATGCGTATCCATTCGTACGGAGCTTTTTCCGCGCGAGCGCGCCTCCTCCGCCGCCCTTTCAATGCACATTCTTCCAAGCCCCTCGCCGCGGAATTTTTCTGCAACAGCCAACGTATGCGCCGCAAGATATTCGGCATTTTTACCCGTCAGCCATTCGCAGTCCGAACGGTCATACTCCTCATCGCTGTCAAACACCGAATAGACGGCCGCAATTTCGCAGTCACACATAAGCACGCGGAAGGACGAAGAGCACACCCCCTCCGCTATGAATTTATGGTCGGGAAAACCGTTCTGCCACTGCGGATTGCCGCAGGAGAACATAAACTTTCTTGCGGCGGCAAAAATATTTTCAATCGCGGGAATATCTTCCTTAACAGCATTTCGCACGGTGTATTTATTCATTGTCTTGTACCTTTATCTTAATTTTATGTAGATGTAGCAGTGAAAACATATTACAACAGCAGTAAATTTAAAGAATTTTTATATCATATGACTTATCGTATGGCAGCCCATACCCACATAAAAATAACTTCGCATAACTTTGAATGAGCGTAATAGAACAGATGTGTTACGGCCGCCGAAAACAGAACATAAAAAAATTCGCACAGCCACTGCGACTGTGCGCTTGATTTATTCTGCTTCCATGAATTCTATGATAATGCTGTTCTGCACAAACAGATACTCATCTTTTATGCGCACGCTGTCGCCCTCTATATCAAGGTAGCGACCCACTTTTGCAAGCGCCTGCTTATGCTCTTCGAAAAAGTCCTTTTTGAACAGCTTTTTATATTCGAAGGCGTCCAACCCTTCGGCCGTGCGCAGGGCAAGCATTATAAATTCAAACTTCTGCCCGTCCTCATCAATCTCTTCGGAATTGATAACGGGAAGATGGTCGGTGAAGATGCACTTGAAATATTCGTCCAGGTCGAACGTATTGGTAAAACGCACGTTCTTTATGCATGACGAGGCCGAAACTCCGAATCCTATATACTCACCGCGCCGCCAGTAATTTAAATTATGGCGACTTTCCCTTCCGCGCTTGCAGAAGTTGGAAACTTCATAGCGGTAAAAACCAAGCTCTTTAAGATGTTTGTAACCCGCGTCATAAAGCACCGCAACCTCATCCGAATCGGGAAGTTCACCGTTGAGATAGTCGGTATAAATGGGCGTGCCGTCCTCGGGGGTGAGCGCGTACATTGAAATATGGCTTGCACCCGCTTTGGCGGCAAAATCTATGGTATAAATTACGTCTGCCGCCGTCTGTCCCTTTAAACCGATGAGCACGTCGGCATTGAAATTCTGCCCCTTGAGAAGTGAGGCACAGTCCGCAAAGTCCTGCGCGGTGTGTATGCGGCCTATGTCTTCAAGCTGGCTGTCTATCGCCGATTGAAGGCCGACAGAAAACCTGTTTATGCCGCATTTTTTATAGAAATCAATCTTTTCTGCCGTGACAGTGCCGGGATTGAGTTCAATGGTTATTTCAGCACTCTTTGAAAGTTTGAAATTTTTGCGCGCCGAGGCTACAAGCATGCCTATGTAGCTTTCATCTATAACGGACGGCGTGCCGCCGCCTATATACAAAGTATCGAATGTATAATCTTTGAGTTCCTTACTGCGGAAACTCATTTCACGGTAAACGCAGGCCATATAGCTTTCGGCATAGCAAAGTTTATCGGGAAATGAAGTGAAGTCGCAGTACGAGCATTTGCTTTTACAGAACGGAATGTGTACGTATATTCCTGCCATTATATCTCCCAGCGGTATTTTTTGAGGTCTACTTTGTAATCTTTTGAAACTTCCACGCCCTCGGACAAGAGAAGAT
Source organism: Candidatus Coproplasma excrementavium (assembly GCA_018715195.1). Taxonomy (GTDB): domain Bacteria; phylum Bacillota; class Clostridia; order Christensenellales; family Borkfalkiaceae; genus Coproplasma; species Coproplasma excrementavium. The sequence goes on from DVMA01000079.1 coordinate 10,500, forward strand.
TTTTCTGCACGTCCTTTCCGCCGAAGGCAAAGCCCGTCGAAAGCGAGCCATCGGAAAAGATGACGCGGTGACAGGGTATTACACCGGGCTGCGGATTTACGTGCAGCGCCCAGCCGACCTGGCGGGACATGCGCGCATTTCCGCACAGCCTTGCAACATCGCCATAAGTGGCAACCTTGCCGCACGGTATCTCTTTTACAACAGTGTAAACTCTTTCAAAAAATCCCTGCATTATTTGCCTTATTATCCGCCGCAAAGGGCGGTAAAATTATATTCAGTCCTTATTTGTCTTTAAAATCTGCATGAACACTTCTGAAGGAACTTCCACGCTGCCTATCGTACGCATGCGTTTTTTGCCTTCCTTCTGCTTTTCAAGCAGCTTTTTCTTTCTTGTAATGTCGCCGCCGTAGCACTTGGCAAGCACATCCTTGCGCATTGCCTTTACCGTTTCGCGGGCAATTATCTTGCCGCCTATCGCCGCCTGAACGGGAATTTCAAACAGCTGGCGGGGAATTGCGTCCTTAAGATTTTCGCAGAGCGTTCTGCCGCGGTTATACGCTGAATCTTCGTGCACAATCATTGAGAGTGCATCGCAGGGATCGCCGTTGAGCAATATATCAAGTTTTACAAGCTTGCTCTGCTTATATCCTATAAGTTCATAGTCAAAGCTTGCATATCCGCGCGTGCGTGACTTGACCGAATCAAAAAATTCAAAAATAATTTCGTTGAGCGGCATTTCGTAAATGAGCTGGACGCGGTTTGCATCGAGGTAGTTCATCTCCTTGAACACGCCTCGCTTATCGCGACAGAGGTCCATTATCGCACCGAGATAGTCGGGCGGCGAATATATGTCAACCTTGACTATCGGCTCCTCCATATGCTCGATTTCCGACTGCGGAGGCAGGTGCGAAGGGTTGTCCACAAACAGCTCGCTGCCGTCAGTTTTTACAACTTTGTAACTTACGGAGGGCGCGGTTGTGATTATGTCCAGATTGAATTCTCGTTCTATGCGCTCCTGAATAATTTCCATGTGCAGAAGTCCCAGAAAGCCGCAACGGAAACCGAAGCCGAGCGCAACGGAATTATCGGGTTCATACACAAGCGACGCATCGTTGAGCTGAAGTTTTATAAGCGCGTCCTTCAGGTCGTTGAATTTACTGCCGTCGAGAGGGTAAATGCCGCAGAACACCACGGGCTGGACCTTTTTATATCCGGGCAGCGGCTCCTCCGCGGGGTTTTCCGCATTTATTACCGTATCGCCCACGGCCACGTCCTGGATACTCTTTATGGATGCGGCGATATAGCCTACCTCGCCCGCAAACAGGCCATTCTTTTCATAAAGGCGGGGAGCAAACACGCCGACCTCGGTTACTTCATAAACCTTGTCGGAGCGGAATGTCTTTATTTTATCGCCCTTGCTGACCGTGCCGTCCTTCATTCGCACAAACAATATTACGCCCTTATAATTATCGTAATAGCTGTCGAAGATGAGGGCTTTCAAAGGCGCATCCAAATCACCGCCTGGCGCGGGGAAATACTTTACTATGTCTTCAAGCACTTCCTTTATGTTTATGCCCTCCTTTGCGGAGACAAGCGGCGCATATGAAGCGTCCAGGCCGATGACCTCCTCTATCTCCTTTTTGGCCTCCTCGGGGCGTGCCGAGGGCAGGTCAATTTTATTTATCA
>DVMA01000080.1 GCA_018715195.1 Candidatus Coproplasma excrementavium
CACTCCCTTAAATTGAGTATTTTGGGCGTGCCGTCCACAAGCGCAAGCATTATTATGCCGTCCGATACCTGAAGGTTGGTGTGCTTGTACAGAAGGTTGAGCACTACCTGCGCGTTGGCGTCCTTCTTTATCTCTATTACTATGCGCATGCCGTCGCGGTCACTCTCTTCGCGGATGTCGGAGATGCCCTCTATGCGCTTATCCTTGACGAGGTCGGCAATGGTTTCAATCAGCTTTGCCTTGTTGACCTGATAGGGAATTTCCGAAACGATTATGCGCGTACGCGTCTGGTTGCCGCTCTGGTAGTCTTCTATTTCGCACTTGGAGCGTATGATTATGTTGCCGCGGCCCGTGCGGTATGCCTTTCTTATGCCGCTACGCCCCATTATCATTGCGCCCGTGGGGAAGTCGGGGGCGGGAATGTACTGCATAAGCTCGTCTACGTCTATATCGGGCTTATCTATCATTGCGATAACGCCGTCTATGACCTCGCCGAGGTTGTGGGGAGGTATGTTGGTCGCCATGCCCACCGCAATGCCGTCAGAACCGTTTACAAGCATGTTGGGGAAACGCGAAGGCAGAACGGTAGGCTGCATGCCAGTATCATCGAACGTAGGATAGAAGTCGACGGTCTCCTTGTCGAGGTCGCGCAGCATCTCTGCGGCGAGCTTGGAAAGCCTTGCCTCGGTATACCTCATCGCTGCGGGGGGATCGCCGTCCACCGAACCGAAGTTGCCGTGTCCTTCAACGAGCGGGAAGTTTATCGAAAAGTCCTGCGCAAGCCTTACCAGGGCGTCGTACACAGAGATGTCGCCGTGGGGATGGTATTTACCAAGGCAATCGCCGACGATACGCGCGCACTTACGGAAGGGCTTGTCGTTGTACAGTCCGAGTTCGTGCATCGAGTAGAGTATTCTGCGGTGAACGGGTTTGAGACCGTCGCGCACGTCCGGTATGGCGCGCGATACGTTTACCGCCATTGCGTAGGCTATGAAGGAACGTTTGAGTTCTTCATCTACCTCCACTTCCAGCATTTTGGTCATGGAGAGCGTCTTTTTAAATTCTTCGGTAAGCTCGGGGCTGGTTTCTTTTTTAGCCATAACTCCTCCTTATACGTCCAGCTCTTCCACGAGCTTTGCGTTGTCTTCTATAAACTTGCGGCGAAGTTCGGGCTGTTCGCCCATGAGAAGGGCAAACATCTTGTCGGCTTCAACCGCGTCCTCTACGTTGACCCTTACAAGCGTACGCTTTGCAGGGTTCATTGTGGTATCCCACAGCTGTTCCTTGTTCATTTCGCCGAGACCTTTGTAGCGCTGAAGTTCAAACTTGCTGCCTTCGTGGCTGGCACGGAACTCTTCAAGCGCCTTGTCGTCGTAGAGGTAAGTGTCCTCTATGCCCTTGCCCGATACCTTGTAAAGGGGCGGCTGGGCGGCGTACACGTGGCCGTTTTCGACCAGCGGACGCATATAGCGGAAGAAGAACGTGAGCAGCAGTATTCTTATGTGGCTGCCGTCCACATCTGCATCGGTCATTATTATTATTCTGTCGTAGCGAAGCTTGCTTTCGTCAAAGTTTTCCTGTATGCCGCAGCCGAAGGCCGTTATCATGGCCTTTATCTCCTCGTTTTCAAGCACGCGGTTTATGCGCACCTTTTCAACGTTGAGTATCTTGCCGCGAAGGGGCAGTATGGCCTGGAAACGTCTGTCGCGTCCCTGCTTTGCCGTGCCGCCCGCGGAGTCGCCCTCGACTATATAAATTTCGCACAGCTCGGGGCGCTTATCCGAACAGTCGGCAAGCTTGCCGGGAAGCTTTGTGCTTTCAAGCACGCCCTTGCGGCGCGTTTCCTCACGCGCGAGCCTTGCCGCGTCGCGCGCACGCTGGGCGGTTATGCAGCGCATTACCAGCTCCCTCGCCTCGGCGGGGTGCTCTTCAAGGTAGGTGCCGAATTTATCCACCGTGGCCTTATATACAAAGCCCCTCACGTACGTGGAGCAAAGTTTTGCCTTGGTCTGGCTTTCATACTGCGCATCGGCAATCTTTACGGATACGACGGCCGTTATGCCCTCGCGCACGTCCTCGCCCGCGAGTTTATCGTTTTCCTTGAGTATGTTGAGTCTGTGGCCCGCGTCGTTTATGACCTTGGTAAGCGCCGATTTGAAGCCTTCCAGGTGGGTACCGCCGTCAGGCTGACGGATATTGTTGGAGAACGGGAAAATCTGTTCGGAATAGCCGTCGTTGTACTGTATGGCAATTTCGAGGAACTTATCATCGCCCTCGGAATCTTCAAAGTATACGGGCTTTTCAAACAGCACTTCCTTGCCCTTGTTTATGTCCTCTATAAAGTGCACAACGCCGCCTTCGTAGCAGAAGGTGTCCGTGCGGGGCTTTTCGCCGCGCAGGTCGGTAAGCGTAAGCGTTATGCCCTTATTCAGATAGGAAAGCTCCCTTAAAAGCGTGCGCAGAGTGTCATAGTTGAACTCCACCGTTTCAAATACAGTGGCATCGGGATGGAAGGATATCAGCGTACCCGTTTCATCCGTGTCGCCTATTATTTTAAGGGGCTCCTCCGGAATGCCGCAGTGATATACCTGTCTGTAACGGTGACCGTTCTGGCAGACTTCGGCAATGAGAGTATCTGCAAGCGCGTTTACGCAGGATACGCCCACGCCGTGCAGTCCGGAAGAAATTTTATAGCCGCCGTGCTTGTTGCCGCCGCCGAATTTGCCGCCCGCGTTGAGGTTGGTGAGCGCAAGCTCTACGCCGCTGATGCCCTCCTGCTCGTTTATGCCGGTGGGTATGCCCCTGCCGTTATCCTTTACGACGCAGCAGCCGTCCGCCGTGAGCGTCACGTCCACGCGGTCGCAATAGCCCGCAAGGGCTTCGTCTATGGAGTTGTCTATGACCTCCCTTACAAGGCCGTGAAGTCCTTTTTCGTCTGTGGTGCCGATATACATGCCGGGGTTCTCGCGCACGGGCTCAAGACCTTTGAGCGCGACCAGGCTGTTGGCGTCATAGTTGTTCTGTACTTTTTCAGGCATAAAAAATTCCTCCGATCCGATGCGCGGAAAGCACTTTTTCCGCGGCCAAGGAGCCGTATTTTTTTATATTTTTACAATCGCGCGCGTCCGCTCTTATCTGTATTTCAGGTTTGGCGCGGCGATTTGAAAAATTGCACAATTTTGCATCCGCATGCAAAAATACCCGCCGTAAAGCAGAAAATATTTTTGCCGCCGAGCATTAAATCAGCTTACAGAAAAATTATACCATATTATATAATCGTTGTCAAGTTGCGGCGGAAATTACAATCGTCTGCGGCATAATTCTAAGCGGGTTTTCACATACTTTTTATGCAGAAAAAAGGGGGAAATTCATGAACGCAAAAAACAGCAATTCGTTCTTTTTGTGCGGGGCGGAAAAATGCAACGCATACGAGTGTCCGACGTGCGGAAACCACGTGTGCGCCGACTGCGCAAAGGCGTGGAACAACGTATGTCCCAACTGCTTTTCAAAGCTGTATAAAATAAGCTGAAAAACGCAGCGCGGCCGCAGTGA
>DVMA01000081.1 GCA_018715195.1 Candidatus Coproplasma excrementavium
AGCGAGGTTGCCGAGGGCGAAAATTTTTCAAGACTTGCGCGCGAGCTTGAAACTTTCGAGCCGTACGGCGTAGGCAACAAGCGCCCCTTATTTGCCGCCGATGCGGGCGAATGTGCGGTAAGGCCGATAAAGCCGATGTCGCCCCACCTCACGCTCAAATGCGGCGGACTGGAAATGATGTATTTCAACGGCGCAAAGTATTCCGAGCTGTTGCGCTGTGCCGCGCCCAAAAAGCTTGTTTTTGAATACAACGTGTCCCGTTTCAAGGGCAGGGAATACGTCCGCGGCTTTGTGAGGGACGTAATCTACCCCGCGGACAGCGGCGCCTATGCGGCGGACTACATTGCCGCAAACGCCGTAATGCTTGCCTGCGCGGGTGAGACGGAGTGCTCACCCGAGTACAGGACGGCGGCCGAGATAGATAAAATAATGGCGGAGGACGACGGCGGATACGGCACCGTATATATCGCCGACGACTACGAAAGCCTTAAAAAGTACGCGAACGTCGCGCATATGAAGGTGGATATGTTCAACCTTTCGGCGCGGAACCTTGCGGACGTGATACTCGTCGCGCCCCGCCCCGACTGTGACTTTTCGGGTTTCAGAAGGGTTGTTTGGCTGGACAGACCGCTTAAAATAGTTTTCCCCTCTCTGCAGGATAAGCAGGTTATAGTCTGCTCGGACGTAAGCGGCGTCGCCCCGCTGGCAAGTCTGGACAATTCCCGCGCTCATCTGCTGGAAATTTTTGCCTATCTTGCGGCAAACGCTGGCTTTACGGACGGCACGGGAGCGGAGGAGATAGCTTTTTCCTCGGACGCGCCCTTCAGGAGGAGCGAACTGCTTTTCGCGCTCAAGGTGTTTGAGGAGCTGGGACTGTGCAGCTGTACGCCCCGCCTTGTAATCTACCGCGGAATAAGGACTGATCTGAACAGCTCTGCGCTGTACCGCGCCGTACGCGCTCTTTCGGAGTAAAATTTTGCGTTTTTCCGTTTAAAATATGCCCCGCTGTTTTATCGTAAAGTAAAAAGCACGGCGGAAAAAAGTTTTGCGGCAATCATACGGCGCCGCCGCAGTAAAAACTGCGTACCTTTAAGCAGAAAAAATTTTGCCATAAACGGCATTTATATACCTTCCGCCGAGTGCGGTTCAATTAAAGGAATCTGAAGAGAATATATGAAAAACGTTCTGGACAAAATTTACGAACACTATCCCGAAGAAGAGAGGGAAATGCTGCTTTCGGCCTATAAATATGCCGAGCAGATGCACGCCAACCAGAAGCGCGCCTCGGGCGAGCCGTACTTCACGCACCCCTGCGCCGTGGCGGAAATACTCATAGACCTCGGACTGGACGCGCCCACCGTAGCCGCGGCCTTCCTTCACGATGTAATAGAGGATACGCCCGCCACCAAGGAGGACATAATCAGCCGTTTCGGCCAGGAAGTGTACACGCTTGTGGACGGCGTAACCAAACTCGATAAAATACACTATCAGACGCACGAAGAGGAGGATATTGAAAATTTCCGCAAAATTTTCGTTGCAATGGCCAACGACGTGCGCGTAATAATAATCAAACTTGCCGACCGTCTGCACAACATGCGTTCGCTCAACTATCTTTCGGACGAGCGTCAGCAGCGCATAGCCAAGGAGACGCTGGAAATTTACACTCCGCTTGCGGGCAGACTGGGCATTTCGCAGATGAAGTGCGAACTTGAGGACCTCTGCCTTAAATATCTCGACCCCAAGGCATACGAATACCTTGTCACCAACATTCACCAGAAACTGGCCGAGCGCCGCTCCTTTATCGATGCGTGCGTGAGGGAGCTTAAGGAGATGCTGGATGAAAGCGGCATAAAGGGCGAGGTGTTCGGCAGACCCAAGCACTTCTATTCCATCTACAAAAAGATGAAAAACACGGGCAAGACGCTCGACCAGATATACGACCTCTCCGCCGTGCGCGTAATAGTCAACACCACGGAGGAGTGCTACGAAGTGCTCGGCAAAATTCATAAAAAGTGGAAGCCCGTGCCGGGGCGCATAAAGGACTATATAGCAATGCCCAAGCGCAACATGTATCAGTCCCTGCACACCACGGTAGTCACCGACTTCGGCCAGATATTCGAAATTCAGATACGCACCTTTGAAATGCACCATATGGCTGAATACGGTATCGCGGCGCACTGGCGCTATAAGGAGCAGAAGGGCGGCACGGACAACAACTTTGACCAGCGCCTTGCGTGGATACGCGACGTAATGGACTGGGAAGGCAGCACGGGCAGCGCCAAGGAGTTCGTGGAGAGCTTAAAGACCGACCTTTACACCAACGAACTGCTCGTGTTCACGCCGCACGGCAAGGTAATTTCCCTTCCGCTTGAGGCCACGCCCATAGACTTTGCCTATGCAATACACTCGGAAGTGGGCAACAAGTGCGTGGGCGCAAAGGTAAATTCCAAAATAGTGCCGCTCAACTCCGTGCTCCACACGGGCGACGTGGTGGAAATTCTCACCTCGCCCAACAGCAAGGGCCCTTCGTGGGACTGGCTCAAGTACGTAAAATCGGGTTCGGCGCGCGCCAAAATAAGGCAGTTCTTCAAAAAGGAGATGAAGGAGGAGAACGCCCGCACGGGCAAGGCAATGCTGGATGCAGAGGCCAAGCGCAGGGGCTATTCTCTCAACGACCTTCTCACCAACGAATCGTTTGAAAAGCTGTCACAGAAACTTGTGTTCGCCTCCATGGACGAAATGTTCGCCTCGGTAGGCTACGGCGCTGTCAGCGTAAACCAGATAATTTACAAACTCATCGACTACTATAAAAAGGTTGTGCCCAAGGCTCCCGTTCTGCCCGACAAGGGCGGCCGCAGCTCGGAATCTGGCGTAACCGTGCGCGGAATGTCGGGACTCATGATACGCTTTGCACACTGCTGCAACCCCGTGCCCGGCGACGACATAGTCGGCTTTGTTTCGCGCGGCAGGGGCGTAATAGTCCACCGCAAGGACTGCCCCAACTTAAAGGACTACGACCCCGACCGCATACAGCCCGCGCAGTGGGCGGCAGATACCGGTTCGGAATTCATAGTCGGCCTGAGGGTGGTAGCCGACAACTGCGACGGCATAGTGGCGTTCGTCACTTCGGAAATTTCTGCAATGCACCTCTCGCTCACGCAGATAGTCGGCAGACTGGATAAAAACAAGCAGACGGTTGTGGATATAAACGTCCGTCTCAACAAGCGTTCCGACCTTGACCTTTTAATCAACCACATCAAAAAGGACAAGCGCATTATAGACGTATACAGAACGTCAAATTAAAAGCAATTGCCCCCGCAGTATGCGCAAATCAACGGCTGCAAGGCGCGGTTTTCTGCACAGATTTTTCCCGACCGTTTACTGCTGAAAATTTTAAAATGAAGGTAAAAAATATGCTCAGAGTATATAAAATTTACCCGCACGGGTTTGCATCCAACTCCTATATAGTCACGGCCGACGGCAAGACCTGCGCCGTAATCGACTGCGCGCAGGAGAGCGTGTGGGCGGAGTGCGTAAATCTGGGGCTGCGTCCCGAGGGCGTGCTGCTCACCCACGGACACTATGACCACATCGGCGGCTGCGCAAAATTCAGTGCAAACGGAGTGCCCGTCTACGCCTCGCGCGAGGAGGCGGCAAATATGTTCACCCCCGAATATGTGGCAATCGGCTACCCCGTAAAGCCCTTTCCCGTGCAGGAGACGGAGGGCGGGTGCACGCTGTGCGTTGCGGGCATAAATTTCAACGTAATCTCCACGCCGGGGCATACTTCGGGCGGGGTGTGCTACCTTGCCGAGGACTGTCTTTTCACGGGAGATACGCTCTTTTGCGAGAGCATAGGCCGTACCGACCTGCCCACGGGCAGCGCGTCGGCGATAATCAAGAGCGTTAAAAAACTTTTCGCGCTCCCCGGCGACTACAAAGTTTACTGCGGCCACGAGGAGGATACAACTCTCTCGCACGAGCGCGAAAACAATCCCTTCGTAAGAGGCTGAAATGTTACATACAAACTGTGAATTTTTAAGCGCGGAAATAATGGACGTTCTGCGTCTTTTCGGCGCGGAAGAAGAAAATTTTTCGCACGTGTTTCTTCGCTACGGCGATGATTTCATAAATACCATAAAGTGCGGCGAGGACAGCCGTACATATTCCGAAAGATGGCATGCGGAGGGTCAGATTGAATACAAGCGGTGCGCAAAGCGTTCGGCAAAGCTTGCGTTTTACAAGTACCTTTCGCAAAAGACTGCTCTTACATTCCCCTGGGGCGCGCTCACGGGCATAAGGCCTTCCAAAATGGCGTATGCCGAACTTGCCGAAGGGCGCGACTTTGCTCCGCTCTTTTCTCGTTTCCTGGTTTCGGAGGAAAATACCCGGATTATCCGCCGCATAATTGACGCACAGAGCGGCATATATGCCGCAAACAAGGGGGCGGGGGAGGACATTTTCGTAAGCCTTCCTTTCTGTCCCACCAAGTGCGAATACTGTTCGTTCATAACTGCGCCGATGTCTGCCGTGGAAAAGTACACGGAGCAGTACACTCAGGCGGTGATAAGCGAGATTGAAAGCCTCAAACCCTTAATCACCCGCATAAATTCGGTATACGTGGGCGGCGGCACGCCTTTCTGCCTTGAAAACAGTCAATTGACCCGCATATATGCCGCAATCAACGCCCTCGGCACGGCAAAGGAATTCACCGTGGAGGCGGGGCGTCCCGATACCTTTACGGAGGAAAAACTGCAAGCGTGCAAGGACTTCGGCGTTACGCGCATATGCGTCAATCCCCAGACCTTTTCTGACAGAACGCTTGCGCTCATCGGCCGCAGGCACACCACCGCGCAGACGTACGCCGCGTACGAAATGGCCGCAAAGTATGGTTTCGACATAAACGTTGACCTCATTGCGGGACTTGCCGACGAAAGGGCGGAGGACTTTGAAAAGTCGCTCTCCGCGGCAATTTCGCTCGACCCAGCAAACATCACCGTTCATTCTCTGTGTTTAAAGTCGGGTTCGCGCCTCAAAGAGAGCACTTCCAGACTGAACGTCTCCGATATAGACAATATGATAGCCTGCTCGCGCGCGCAGCTTACAGCGGCGGGGTACGTGCCTTACTATCTCTACCGCCAGAAGTACCAGGCGGGCGCAAACGAGAATACGGGTTGGTGCAAGAGCGGCAGGGAGTGCACCTACAACATAGACACGATGGAGGAGATATGCTCCAACATAGCCGTCGGCGCGGGCGCGATTTCCAAGCGCGTGTACGGCGGCGGAATGCGCATAGAACGCCTCGCCTCGCCCAAGGACATACCCACATACCTTGCAAAGGTGCAGGAAATCATTTCGCAGAGGAACGCGCTCTTCCGCTGATTGTAAAGCGCCGTTCGGCAAAAGAAGTCAGCCGCGCAAAAATGAGCGTAATTTTCAACGCCGCCTGCGCAGTAAAATAATTTTTCACTTTTCATAAAATACATATAAAAAACTTGCATAAAAAGTTTGCGTATGGTAGAATAATGTCGTTACGGTTACAAAGCAGTGCGAATACTCCACGCCTGACTTTGTTGCCCGCATATAACTTTCCATGCAGGAGGATAATTTAAAATGGAAAAGCAGGAAATAATTGCAAAATTCGCCACCAAGGAAGGCGACACAGGTTCGCCCGAAGTGCAGATAGCTCTTCTTACCGAGCGTATCAACCATCTCAACGATCATCTTAAAGTTCACATTCACGATAACCATTCGCGCAGGGGCCTTCTTAAAATGGTAGGTCGTCGCCGCGGTCTTCTCGATTACCTTAAATCCAAGGATATAGAAAGGTACCGCGCCGTTGTCGCTGCTCTGAACTTAAGAAAGTAATTTTTTAACGTACAAAAAAGAGCGTCTGTTTTATGTCGCTCTTTTTTTCATAAACAAGCAAAATAATTTGTCTGCGGCGGGGTCGCCGCAGGCGCAAGAACAGACAAGGAGTGTTATAAATGAAACCTGATGCAAGACAGTTCAAGACTATGATAGGCGGAAGGGAAGTCGTAATTGAAACCGGCAAGTATGCAGAACAGGCCAACGGCGCGTGCGTTGTACGCTGCGGCGATACCGCGGTTCTGGTTACTGTATGTATGTCCGCCACCCCCAGGGAGGGAATGGATTTCTTCCCCCTGCAGGTAGACTATGATGAAAAGATGTATTCCGTCGGTAAAATTCCCGGCGGCTTCAAAAAGCGTGAAGGCAGGGCAAGCGACAAGGCTATACTTACCGCAAGGCTTATAGACAGGCCTCTGCGTCCTCTCTTCCCCAAGGGGCTTTACAACGACGTAACGGTTATAGCGCAGGCGCTCTCCGTTGAGCCCGACATCTCTCCCGAACCCCTCGCAATGATAGGTTCTTCCGTTGCGCTCTCCATATCCGATATTCCCTGGGCAGGTCCTACGGGTTCGGTAGTAGTCGGCATGGTAGACGGCAAGTACGTAATCAACCCCGACCTCGCGCAGCGCAAGGTAAGTTCCATACACCTCAACCTTGCGGGCACCAAGGACGCCATCCTCATGATAGAGGCAGGCGCAAACGAGGTTTCCAATGAAGAGATGGTCGGCGCGATAATGTTCGGCCACGAAGAAATCAAAAAGATATGCGCGTTCATCGATGACGAGATTGTTCCCGCAGTCGGCAAGCCCAAGAGGGAGATGGAACTTTACCACATTCCCGAAGAGCTGGACAAGGCCGTACGCGAGTACGCGTCCGAAAAAATCGACTGGGCTATCGATACCTTCGACAGACAGGAGAGGGAGTCCCGCCAGGCTCAGGCCGAGCAAGAAGTTCTGGAGCACTTTGCAGACATCTATCCCGATAACGCACGCGAGATAAAGGACAGCCTTTATTACCTGACCAAGGAAAAGGTTCGCGCCAAGATATTCGATAAGGGCATCCGTCCCGACGGCCGCGGCCTCAAGGACGTTCGTCCCATATGGTGCGAAAGGGATGTGCTTCCCCGCGTACACGGCAGCGCCGTATTCACCCGCGGACAGACCCAGACCCTCACGACCTGCACCCTCGCAATGCTTTCCGAGGCACAGAAGCTTGAAGGTCTTGACGAAGAGACTTCCAAGAGATATATGCACCAGTACAACTTCCCCGGCTACTGCACGGGCGAAGCAAAGGCTCTCAAGAGCCCCGGCAGAAGAGAGATTGGTCACGGTGCACTTGCAGAGCGCGCTCTCATTCCCGTGCTTCCCTCTGAGGAGAAGTTCCCCTATGCGATAAGGGTGGTAAACGATATCCTTTCCTCCAACGGTTCGTCCTCGATGGCGTCGGTATGCGGCTCCACGATGGCGCTCATGGATGCAGGCGTTCCCATCACCCGTCCCGTAGCGGGCGTCGCAATGGGTCTTATAAAGAACCAGGAGACGGGCGAATTCAAAGTTCTCACCGATATTCAGGGCCTTGAAGACTTCCTCGGCGATATGGACTTCAAGGTAGCGGGCACCACCAAGGGCATCACCGCTATCCAGATGGATATAAAGATTAAGGGCATTTCCGAAGAGATAATGCACACGGCAATCAATCAGGCAAACGAAGGCAGAAACTTCATTCTCTCCAAGATGCTTGAATGCGTTCCCGAAGTTGCTCCCGCTCTTTCGGTATACGCTCCCAAGATTCTCAGCTTTGAAATCGACCCCGAAAAGATCGGCGACGTCATCGGCAAGCAGGGCTGCGTGATAAAGAAGATAATGGAAGAGACCGGCACGGAAATCGACTTCAACGACGACGACTCCGGCCGCGGCTACATCTCCACCACGGGTCCCATAGAGAATGCGGAAAAGGCAAAGGCAATAATAATGTCCATTGCACACGATCCCGAAGTAGGCGATATGTTTGTCGGCACCGTCGTACGTATCCTCACCTTCGGCGCATTCGTAGAGTTTGCTCCCGGCAAGGACGGCATGATTCACATCTCCAAGCTCTCCGACAAGCGCGTTGAAAAGGTTGAAGATGTTGTCAACATCGGCGACGTTGTAAAGGTGGAGATAATCAAGATAGGCGAAAAGGGCATCGACCTCAAGTTGCTTGAAAAACTTTCTTAAAAAAATTCGCCGCATAAGCGGCAATAAAAAAAGAGCTCCCCGCAAGGAGCTCTTTTTTAATTTCAAGTGTCGTAAATGCGCCGCCGCGGCAAACATTGCCGCGGCGGCGCTTAATTCATAGTTAAAAATGCAATCAGTAGTTATATCTTGCGCGTTCGGCCATATAATTGACGTCGGAGG
>DVMA01000082.1 GCA_018715195.1 Candidatus Coproplasma excrementavium
TTGGCGTAAACCGCGCGTTTTAATTTTAATTGCGTTTTGTTCTGGAACGGAAAATGAGCGACATGATAAAGGAAAACACCACAGCGGCCGTAACACCCGCGCTCGCCGCCGAAAGCGAACCCGTAACCGCGTAAAAGAAGCCTTTTTCCGCTCCCTTAATCGCTCCGTTTGCAAGCAGATACCCAAATCCCGATATCGGCACGGTCGCCCCCGCGCCCGCAAATTCCACAAGCGGGCCGTACAGTCCCAGCGCCGTAAGCACCACTCCGCCCAGCATAAAAAACACAAGAATTTTGCCAGAAGTGAGTGATGTGACATTTATTATAATCTGCGCCGCCGTACATATGGCTCCGCCTACGATAAACGCCTTTAAATACATTAAAAGTATTGCAATCATTTCAGCCTTCACGCCTCACCTCCAGCTCTACCGCGTGCGAAATGCAAGGTATGCTCTCCCCCTGACCCGAAGAAACCGTGGAAAGAAGCGCTCCCGTTGCCGCAAACAACACCCTTTTATACAGTCCCGCGTGCATTTTGGTAAATATGAGAGAGTTCATAACCACAGCCGAACAGCCCGCTCCGCTGCCGCCCTGAAACTCATCCTCAATAACTTTATATATTATCTCGCCGCAGTCCACGTGGTTGGAAGAGATGTCGCACCCCCTCTCCCACATCAGGTCTTTAAGAATACGGCTGCCCAGCGCACCCAGATCGCCCGTGATTATCACATCGTAGTCGGCAGGCGTCGTACCCGTATCGCTGAAATGGCGCAAAAGCGTATCGGCCGCCGCGGGAGCCATAGCCGCACCCATATTGTTTACATCGGTTATGCCCCAGTCGCACACCTTGCCAAGCGTGGCGTTTGCAATTTCGATATCCCCCTCCTGCGACGAGATTACGCACGCTCCCGCGCCCGTCACAGTCCACTGCGACTGCGGAGGCCGCGTACAACCAAGCTCAAGCGGGTAACGGTACTGCCTTTCGGCGGTGGCAAAGTGGCTGCCAGTTGCCGCTACGCAATTTTCCGCAAACCCGCCCGAAATGAGCGCCGCAGAGAGCAACATGCTCTCACTCATGGTAGAACACGCGCTGTACAGTCCCAGAAACGGAAAATCAAAGTCACGTGCGGCAAAGCTTGCAGAAATTATCTGATTGAGCAAATCGCCCGAAAACAGCGCGTCTATATCGGCCTCTTCCAGCCCCGATTTTTTAACGGAAAGCCTTATCGCGTTGGAAAGCATTTTACATTCAGCTTTTTCATAAGTGCTTTCGCCGTACATATCGTCGGAAAGCGTTATGTCGGCATAACTGCCAACTACGCCTTCCTTCTCCTTTGAGCCGCATATCGCCGCATATGAACGCACCCTCGGCCTGGGTGAAAAAAATATCGTATTCCCCTTTCTCATACTCTCTTTACCCGTGCGGAACCCCGCAACCCGAAAATTATCAGCGCGCCGTATTGCGGAATGCCACAGCTGCACGCCCCTACGGCATTCAGTCAGCCTAAAGCCGTCACAAAAAGTAATAAATAATGCCCACAATCACGCCGGAAAACACGCCGTAAACTATTATAGCTCCCGCAATATTGAACATCTTTGCCGCGGTACCGTAGATGTAGCCCTCGGTTTTGAATTCTATCGCGGGCGACGTAACGGAGTTTGCAAACCCCGTTATCGGCACTATAGAACCCGCACCCGCGTGACGGCCTATTCTGTCGT
Source organism: Candidatus Coproplasma excrementavium (assembly GCA_018715195.1). Lineage (GTDB taxonomy): Bacteria > Bacillota > Clostridia > Christensenellales > Borkfalkiaceae > Coproplasma > Coproplasma excrementavium. Next base: position 1,719 of record DVMA01000082.1, read on the forward strand.
ATACTCCAAACCCCGTAAGCAGACAGCCCAGAAATATCAGAATAACCGACACCGCACCCGAAAGCTCGTCCCCGGAAAGGCCTGCAAATTCCAGAATATAGCGGAAAAACTGGCCTATTGAACAGATAAACCCGCCTACCCCGAACGCCGCAAGACAGTTCTTGAAATGCTTTGTGGGAGGGTCCAGACTGCGTACATATTTTAAGTAGTTTTTATTACAGTTTTCAGTGTTTTTGCCTGTCATACTTCACGTCTGCCTCCACGGCACCTTTAAAGCAGGTTTCGCGCTCGTCCCTGCGCGTAAGGTCAATTTCCTTCCTCATAATCCTCCCGTATGCCGTACGCGTAAACTTTAAGCCTGGCAATATAATGCAGACTTGTACTACGCCTTCGTCATATTCCGCCGTTACAGAAAATTTTTGTCTATACCGATATTTTGACTATTGAGGGAAAAATTTATACCTTAGGCAGACAACAAAATAGCTGTTTTGCCGCAGTTTCTAACAAAGTAAACTTTTAAAACGAAATAAAAACACAAAGGAAAAAGCAGTGCAAATTTACGCACTGCTTTTTATGGCCGCACGCGCGGCGGAATATGTAAATATCGTCAGCCGAAGGCTATATCCAGCGCCATCATAAGCACAAAGCCGAATATAACGCCGAGAGTTGCCCGAGTCTTTCCGCTCTGAAAACTTTCGGGTATGAGTTCGGAACAGACGACCGCCAGCATTGCGCCCGCAGAAAAGGAAAGCGCAAACGGCAGAATGTTATTCACAAGCGACACGGCCAGAGCGCCAAGTACGGCCGCAATGATTTCCACAACGCCCGAAAGCTGGCCGACCATAAAACTGCCAAAGCGCGACATTCCGTTTGCACGAAGAGGAAAGGCAACGCACATACCTTCGGGAAAGTTCTGTATACCTATCCCAACGGCAAGCATAAGCGCCGCAACTCCTTCCACCGTGCCGCCAAGCGAAAGCGCGCCGAACGCTACGCCTATCGCAAGACCTTCAGGCACATTGTGAGCGGTTACAGCAATAACCATTACCGCACACTTTCTTTTTCGGCCGTCAGAAAAGGCGTGAAGTTTGCCAATTAAAATATCGGTAACTATAATGAGCAGTCCGCCGCAGGCAAAACCGCTTGTAAGTATCAGATAGGAAAAGTCGCCACCGTACTCGAGTGCGGGAAGAAGCAACGAAAAAAATGTGGACGCGAGCATTATGCCGGCGGCGCAACTCATCATAAAACAGAAAGCGCCACGCCCCACTTTTTTATATATAAATACAAGCGTCGCTCCCGCCGCCGTCAACAGCCAGGTGAACGTAGTGGCAATCAGCGCCTGCACCCAGCCGGGAAGTTCAAAAAATGATTGCACAAGTTTTTCTCCCGTAAAAATATATTCACTTTCATTTTACGCAAGAAGGTCTTCCCGCTGTGACTGATACAAATCAAAATATGACTGAACAAAACGCAACCTACCCAAAATGAAAGCCAGACTAAATTGCGTCAAAGAGGCGTCAAAAACACATCAATTCAAGGTTTTTTAAGTACTATGTGTGATATAAACACCTTAAAACAGGTATTTTTTTCTGATTATTAATGTAAATACAAAATAACAAAGCACAGAAAGAATAAATTAAAACAAAAATAAAAAAAGCGGCAGAGCGTAGCTCTGCCGCTATTCTGCAACTATTCCGCTGCGATTCCGCCGCAATAATTTATACACAATAATTTCTGAAAATAATCTTTAATAAGCTTTTACTCTGTTATTTCAGTAAGCTTTCACTTTATTGTTTTTATAGGTTGTAAATCTTATCGAAAAGCCGTTTGTTTCCACTACATCGGACTGGTATACAAGCTGAAAATCAGGGTTTTTGTCAAGATTTTCAAAGTAAGCATCGGGTTCCCCCTCTGCATCGACCTTGGTTACAAGTACTTCATCGCAATAGGGCAGTAAATTTTTATATAACATCGCGCCGCCGATTACATACACCTTATCCGAATCATATTTTTTTATTTCCGCAAAAAGTTCATCAAGCGAGCGCACAATTTTACAATCATCTCTGTCTGCCATCGAACGTGACAGAACAATGTTTACTCTGTTTTTCAGCGGTCTGCCGCCAGGGAAAGATTTAAGGGTGTTGGCACCCATCACCACTACATTGCCAGATGTCGTTTCCCTGAAAAATTTCATATCTGCAGGTATGGAAAACATAAGTCCGTTGTTCTTTCCTATGCCCCAGTTTTTATCGGCGTGTAAAATTGCCTTCATTTTTCTCTCTCCGAAAATTTTCTGATTTACAGCAAATTTGCGCTGATTTTGCTCGATTTTGTTGCTTTTATATCACACATAGTACTTGATATGAACCCGTTTTTATGACTTTTAAGCCGATTTTATTCAGCCACGGGGATATCATACTTCTTTTTGTTGCACTCATAGTCAACAAGCCTGAAACTGTCCACGGTGAAGTCGTAGAAGTTTTTGACGTCGGGATCAATCTCGATTGCGGGCGCTTTAAGACGAGGCATTTCTATAATTTCTTTTACGATTGGAATGTGTCTGTCGTAAATGTGAGCATCGGCAATTACATGCACAAGCTCCCCCGCCTTTAAGCCTGAAACCTGAGCGAACATCATAAGCAGAACGGCGTACTGCACCACGTTCCAGTTGTTCGCCGTGAGCATATCGTTTGAACGCTGATTGAGTATTCCGTTGAGAGTATCGCCAGACACATTGAACGTCATTGAATATGCACAGGGATACAGATTCATTTCGTGCAGGTCGGCAAAGTTATAAATATTTGTAAGTATTCTGCGGCTGGCAGGGTTGTGCTTCAAATCGTAAAGCACTCTGTCCACCTGGTCAAACTCGCCTTCGCGGTACGCATGCTTTATGCCCAGCTGATAGCCGTAGGCCTTGCCTATACTACCGTTTTCATCCGCCCACTGGTCCCAGATATGGGAATGAAGGTCGCGGATATTGTTGCTCTTCTTCTGCCATATCCACAGAATTTCATCTATGCAAGAACGGAACGCCGTGCGGCGGATTGTAAGTATGGGAAATTCCTTTGAAAGGTCGTATCTGTTTACTATTCCGAATTTTTTTATGGTGTGCGCGGGCGTGCCGTCACTCCACTTGGGACGGACTTCAAGGTTGGTATCCCAGACTCCGTGCTCCATTATGTCCTTCATGTTTGAAATAAAAATATCATCGGCAAGACTCATGTCCTATCCTCCGTAGCAATTTTATCTATTTTATCATTCAGCCGCCGTACAGTCAAACAAATAATGCACGGCTTTTAAATACAAGCGATTCAGGCGCAAATGCTTATTTGTTTATCAGAAATTTTAAGCACGGCACAGTTAAAGTTAAATGAGAAGCAACCTATAACATAAGGCAGATTGTCCCAAAAAATCGGCAAATATAAAGTCTTAAATATGTATGGGTCGGATATAAAAACTTTTTACGGCAGACAATGTTCAGAATGCGTCCTTTTGCGTGCGGCTCCATCTCTTTGCAATGAATCTGAGTTTGAGCCTTTGAGGAATGAGCGCGCTGAAAATCCGCATAAACTTATTAGCTACACCCGGAATATATTTCAGTTTGCCGCGCTCGGCCGCTTTGAGGCTGTGTTTTGCAACATACTGCGGACTTTTTGCCGCAATTTTCCCCCACAAGCCCTGGGTCTTTATGTATTCGATTACGTCAGGGCGGGTATACACGGCGCCAGGCATAACCACCGTAACAGTTGCGCCTGTTCCCTTAAGCTCACGTGAAAGCGCAACGGAAAAGCTGGTAAGGGCGCCCTTAAGCGCGCTGTAAATGGCAAAATACGGCATAGGTTGCAGACCGGAGATACTGGAAATATTTATTATTGAAAACTTTTGCGCCGCCTGTTCAAGACAGAATCTTGTGACCGACACGGCTCCTTCAAAGAGAGCACGGCACTGAAAGACAATCTTTTTTTCGTCGTATTTCAAAAAACCTTTCTGGATATCCGCTCCCGCAACGTTTACAAGGCGGGAAAACGTATACCCGACAGCCTCGGCATACAGCCGAATACGCGCGGACTCATCGGATAAGTCGCAACTGCAAAAGCGTACACGAACTCCGTACCGTTTTTCAATTTCCTGCGCAAGCGGCGAAAGTTTTTCAGCCGAACGCCCCGTAATGAAGAGATTTTCTCCCCTGGCCGCAAGCTCGGTGCAGAATGCTTTTCCTATATAGCCGCTTGCACCCGTCACAAAAGAATAATGAGGAGTAAACTCGTCAACAAGTTTACCCAGCAATGCTCGATCGGCAGGGGCCCAGTCGCCCACGTCGAGCTGAGACAGAGGTATCCAGCGGCACTCCTCGTGCTCCTTAACCTTATATCCCGACAACATGCGGCAGAGATATATCTTAAGATTGACGATTTTGTCGGGATATTCGAACTGCTCCTCGGCAAACTTGCGGCAAACCTGAACATCGAGGTCAAGCTCTTCCAGGCACTCTCTTTTTATGGCAGTTTCTTCAGATTCGCCCTGTTCAACTTTGCCGCCGACAAATTCATATTTATGAATGACGTATTCGCTGCCATATGAACGCCTTGCCGCGAATACTTTGCCACGCTCCACAAATGCGGCGCCGACAACATTTATAACGCTTTTCATATAATCAATTTTACACCGCGGCAACCGATTAAGTCAATGATTAGATGACACAGAAATATAACATTATTTTTTACAGAGAGAGCCGCCCGCGCAACTCTTTGCGCGGGCGGCAATAAACGGTCTGAATTAAATTTCAGATATTTCTGAACGAAGCTTTTTCAGCAGCAGTATCTGTTACAGCAACCGTAGCCGCCGGAGGAATTTGAATTGCTCTGTCCGCAACAGCCGCTGTGAGAGTTTTCAGACGTATTTGAATGGCAGCACGAGTTGTTGCAGCAATTATTATTGCATGCACAGCCGCACCAATACGAGAAGATGTTTAAAAGCCCCGGCCAGCAGCAATTTCTGTTGCATCCGCCGCAGCAATTGTTGTTGTTTGCACACCTGCACGAGCAGGAAGACTTACAGTATGAACTACAATTACAGCACATTTGTGTATCTGCCCTTTTTTAATATAGTAAAAAGGCAAAGGTTTTCCCCCTCGCCTTGCCGTACGCTGCGCCTGCGCGCCCGTACCTGCAGATATTAAATTATATGTGCGTATACAGATGTTTGTTACAACCTAAAACAGCCTTTTCAGCCGCTTTACAATAAAAAAATTCGGTCGGCTGAAAGCCGACCGCATATTGATTAACAAAAGGGGTTTAAATTACTTGTTGAAATATCTCTTGAGAAGTCCTGCGAAACCTGCGCCGTGACGAGCTTCATCCTTTGCCATTTCGTGAACGGTATCGTGGATGGCATCGTAGCCGAGCTGCTTAGCGCGCTTTGCAAGTGCGAACTTGCCTTCGCATGCGCCCGTTTCAGCTGCAACGCGGAGTTCAAGGTTCTTCTTGGTGGAGTTGGTTACAACTTCGCCGAGGAGCTCTGCAAACTTGGATGCATGCTCTGCCTCTTCAAATGCATAACGCTTGTAAGCTTCTGCAACTTCGGGATAGCCCTCTCTTTCAGCAACTCTTGCCATGGCAAGGTACATACCTACTTCGGTGCATTCACCGGTGAAGTTTGCACGAAGACCTTCCATAACTTCCTTGTCCTCTACAACGCCGTCGCCTACGTGATGCTCGCAAGCAAACTTGGGTGCATCGGTCTCCTCAACGGGAACAAACGTCTTGGCGCCGCATACGGGGCAAACTTCTACGTCATCGGCTACTATTTCGCCGCAAACAGTACA
>DVMA01000083.1 GCA_018715195.1 Candidatus Coproplasma excrementavium
TGACGGCTTTGTAAACAGTATTTATTTGTACGACGACCATTTTGTGATTACATACAATTACAAAGGACAGAGCAAGACGGTATCATTTGAAGAACTGAATAGTTCGCCTTTAACTTCAAAGGGGTCACCACGAAAAACGAGCAAAAATATCTGTTTTTGCTCGTTTTTTCTTTATTTTGTACATATTTTTTATACTTTACTCAAATCTTATTTATATACTTTGCCCCAATCTTACCCCAAAAACTTAATTGTCAAAAATGACTCTTTATTAACCCTTCATCATTCGGTGAGGGGTTATTTTTTTTCGCTGTAAATGCTTTGATATTTCTCGAAGGTTATACTTATCGTCTGAGCGGTTTATTGCTCAAAGCAATCTTACAAAACTGTAAGGTGTAAAATAATATACAATTTATAACTTTTTGTGCAATGTGTGATATGATATAATTTGTAAAGTCTGTAAAAATTAATGCTTAAAAAAAAGTGTTGTCGGCGTAACAAAGCGCGGCGGTGCGGCGTATATAGGTACAGAGGTGCAGATTGTGCAGTAAAGATATTGTGGAAATGCCGCTTAAATTTCTTGTGGATAAATTCGGGTTTGACTATCGGTTTGAAGAGCACGCGGTCGGCGAAAGATATTTCATATATACAAACGCTTGCGGCAGCCTTGTCTGTTATCAGTGGGTAAGCCCGGAGCAGGCAGGTTTCTGGGTGATATGCGGCGGAGGTCTTAAAAAAAATTATTCGCGAGCCAATTTATCGCACAGCGGGAGCCGCTCGGAGGAAAAGTTCTGGAAGAGGGCCGCATGTAAATTGTTTTGCGAAATAAAAAAACGCGGTTCGCTGTACGGCATTGAATGTAAGCGGCTGAAACGCTGAAAGGCAGTTGCCACGGCATGTTGATTTTGCTGCGGGGTTTACTTTTGCATATTTTTCTGTTATACTTATAAAAATCAAGCCAAGGGGGAAACAGATGCGTCGCATATTTATCGCAGAGGACGACGAGGTTGTAAGGGAAGAACTTAAAACTCTGCTTTCGGCCAACGGCTATCAGCCCGTGGACAAGCCTCCCTGCGACCTTGCTCTGCTGGATATAAACCTTCCCGGTGAAAACGGATTTTCGATATGCAGAAAAATAAAGGCGGAGGCGGCCGTACCCGTAATATTTTTAACCGCCCGCGACGACATCGCGGATGAGCTGTACGGTTTTAATGCGGGAGGGGACGACTATATCCGCAAACCGTACAATGCCGCGGTGCTGCTTGCGCGCATAGCGCGTTTTTTAAAGCAGGACAAGCGCGTTATTTCCGCAGAAGGGCTCACTCTGGACGAGGGCAGTTTTACGCTTAAATACGGCGACAAGCTGACCACGCTGTCCAAGACTGAACTGCGGATAATGAGCATTCTGATGCAAAAGCCGCTGTGCACGCGCGAGGAAATAATTGAAGGACTGTGGAACAGCAGTTTGTATCTGGACGAAAACACGCTCTATGTGAACATAAACCGACTGCGCGAAAAACTGAAGGATATCGGCGCGCAGGGGTATATAAAGACGGTGCGCGGAGTGGGGTACAGTCTATGAATTTTGCAAGATTTCTTTGCTCTCAGCTGCTCTTGATATGTATAGTTTTATTGGCGACAAGTGCCTGGTGCGTATATGCTGTTCTCGCCGGTGTAAACGGCGTTGTCGTAGCTTTGACTGCTCTTTGCATAGTTTTATGTGTGATAATTTATATAATTTGCCAATATATATTTACAGATAAGCGACTTAAGAAATTAAACAGAATACTTGCGGAACTGGACGAAACGTATCTGTTGGGCGAGGTTCTTCCATTGCCTGAAAACGCTCTGGAAGAAGAATACTTTATGATTATGAAGGCGGTATCCCGTTCTGCGATTGAGACGGCAGAACTTGCAAAAAAGTCGCGGGACGAGTACTGCGAGTACGTGGAAAAGTGGGTGCATGAGATAAAGACGCCGCTCACCGCCTGTTCGCTCATTCTTGCCAACAACGGAGACAAAAGGAAACTTCGCGAACAGCTCAGGCGTGCGGACAACGTTACGGAAAACATACTCTATTTTGCCAGGCTTAAAAATTCGGGTGCGAGCACGCAGATAGTCCGCACGGACGTGCGCTCCGCCGTCGACGATGCGGTGAAGAGCGAAATGGAGCTGCTTTTGTCTGCGGGCATAGGCGTGGAGGCGGACGGCGACTTTGAAACCTGTACGGACAGAAAGGCGCTTGTGTTCATTTTAAAACAGCTGCTTGTAAATTGTGCAAAGTACTGCCGCGGCGCACATATAAAGATAACTGCGGAGGAAGGCATGCTCACCTTTGAGGACAACGGACCGGGCATACCCGCCCACGAGTTGCCTCGCATATTCAGCCGCGGGTTTTCAGGCAGTTCGGCCGCGGGAAGCGGCGGAACGGGAATGGGACTCTACCTTGTAAAAAAGACGTGCGAAAACCTCGGAATAGAGGTCACAGCCGCATCGGACGAAGGCAAATTCACCCGCTTTACTTTTGCATTCCCTTCTGTGCGGCAGACAAATCTTACAAATCTGTAAGGAAAGCGCAAGGTCATTTTAGGTGACTTTGCGCCTTTTTGATGTTAAAATAATTATGTAAATGCCGATTTGTCGGAAATTTTTAAATTTGCATTTCTGCTTCGCCCGTCAGAAAGACAGTAGGGGGATTTATGGGACAAGAGATTTTAAAAGTTATAAACGCCGTAAAATACTACGGCAACGGCAGCGTGACCACCTGTGCGCTTGCTGGACTTTCCTTTTGCGTGAACAGCGGCGAGTTTGTCGCCGTTATGGGGCCTTCGGGCTCGGGAAAGACCACGCTGCTCAACGTTATTTCTACGATAGAGCCGCTCAGCGCGGGCACTATCGTGGTGGACGGCGAGTCTGTTTCGCAGCTGAGGCAGAGGGAACTTGCCGCCTTCCGCCGCGACAGGCTTGGCTTTGTCTTTCAGGAATATAACCTGCTGGACACGCTTACCGTGGCGGAAAATATAGTACTTCCGCTCAATCTGCGCCATACGGACGCGGCCACCGCAAAGGAGGAACTTGCCCGCGTAAGCCGCGCCTTAGGGGTGGAGGATCAACTCGGCAAATTTCCGTGCGAGCTTTCGGGCGGACAGCGTCAGCGCGTGGCGTGCGCCCGTGCCGTTATAACCTCGCCCGCAATAATTCTCGCCGACGAACCGACGGGCGCACTCGACTCGAAAAACTCAAAAAATCTGATGGGCATTTTCAGGCTTATGAACGACAAGCTCGGCTCTACAATTTTAATGGTTACGCACGATGCTGGCGTCGCGTCCTATGCGGACAGAGTGATATTTTTGCAGGACGGCAAGATATTCACCGAAATTTTCTGCGCAGGTCGCGAACGCGGCGAATTCTACGGCGACATACTTGCCACAATGGCCGCGCTGGGAGGTGAAACAGATGCTGTTTAAACTTGCGGCGCGCAACGTAAGGCGGCAGATTGGCAGCTACCTTATATACTTTATAACCGTATCGCTTACCATTGCCCTTATTTTTGCAATAAATAACATGCTTTACAGCGACGTAATGGGTCAGCTTACCATTCGGTTCGGCGATATTGCACGCATGTCGCTTATGTTTGTAACGTTTATTCTTTGCATAATAATGGCGTTTGTGCTCAGTTACGCTACAAATTTTCTTCTGCGCAAAAGGAAAAAAGAATTCGGACTGTATCTTACCCTCGGAATGTCCCGCGGAAACGTGCTCGCGGTATTTGCGGGCGAAACGGCAATAACTTTTCTCGTTTCTCTGGCAGTCGGTATTCTCATAGGCCTTGCCGTCTATCAGGCGGTGATGGTTATTTTCATAAATTTTATCGGCTTCGATTATGCCCCCGCGGGCTATTCGGGTGCGGGATTTTTATGGACGATTGTGATGGTGGCGGGAATGTTTGTGCTGTCGTCTGTGGCGTCGCTCGGATATCTGAGGTTTGCCCGCATAACAGTGCTGTTGCAGGGCGGAAAAAAGGCGGAAAAGAATGTACGCATTCCGTTTGTGTGGCTCGTCGTATTTTTGCTTTCAGTTGCGGGACTGGTTGTTTCTGCTATAATGTTCATTGACTGGATGCAGCTCCCCGACTTCTGGGCGCACTTTGGCAGCCTTGCAGCGATACTCGTTGCGTTGTTTGCGTCTATATTTTTTCTGCCGCTCAGCCTCACAAAGGTGGTGTTTTGGCTAATTTTAAAGCGGAATTGCTGTGCTTTCGGCGGTACGGGCAGGTTTACGGCGCGTCAGCTGTCTTCAAGGCTCAGTTCAAATGCCGTAATGACGGGCGCAGTCAGTCTTTTGCTTGCGGTGGCGATAGTAGGTCCGAATATATTCATGTCTATGACGGGCTCAATCAACAACGACATAGATAATTTGTATCTCTACGATATCTCTTGCGAAACTTATCCATCAATAGATATTGGCGGCGAGTACCCCGAAACGGGTGCAGACTACTACGCAAATACGCTTGAATATATAGAAGAATACGCCGATATACGCGCCTATGCCGATATCTGGATATACAACCGCGAACTGCCACCCGTGGAGGAGGACGGATACTACGCCGAAAACAGGTATGAATATTTTATTGCCGAAAGTCAGTTCAGGGCGCTGTGCGCTCTTCTCGGTTATCAGCTGCCAGATTTAAATGGCGGATATATAGAATGCACTATGGCGGACTACTATGACGAGCGCACGTTCGGATATACTCCCATGCAGGGCTCGCAGGGGGAGTGCGTAGGCAGACTGGTCTGTCCTTACGAAATTATAGATTATAATGTGTCCGAGTGGAAGGTTGTCCCCGATGAGCAGACGAACGAATATCATAAGTACCTGCGCATGCTCGCCGTAATGCTTGAAAGCAGCGACTATGACGCCATCACTCTCAGAGAGATTCTCTATGAGAGCGGAATAGGCAATTTTGACGTGAAAGAGAATGAGAGAATGTCAAATATAAGCCAGCTGGGACTTTTTCTGCTGGGAGATATGTATATATCGGTAGTGTTTGTTCTGCTCTCAATAGCCATACTCGCGCTTAAAATTCTGTCCATGGTGTCGGATGACAGAAAATATTACCGCGAATTGTGGCGGCTTGGCGCCTCGGAAGGATCGCTTATGCGCTCACTCGTTGTGCAGATGCTCTTTCTCTTCCTCATGCCCTTTCTCGTTCCGCTGCTTCTGAATTTCCCGCTGTACAGCGCCATAAAAATTCTGTTCGGCCAGTCGGTAAATTTTTCCGGCGTGGCGGTTGCGTTGCAACTTGCGGGTTTTTCGGCCTTTATTCTGGCCGTGTTTGCCGTGTATTTTGTTGCGTCGTGCGTGGTTGCGTGGAGGGATATAAGAAAAAATATCCGCGTCAGCGACAGCTGATGATATATGGTTGCGGGGCGCCCGGAAGGGCGCCCCTTTTATACATATAAAGCTTTGTTTGCGTTACGCCGAAAAATATTTGCAAATGCCTTTTCGCGGTGGTAAAATACTGTGGTAAATGTTGCGGAGGATAAGTCAATGCAGTTGAAGATAGAAGTTATGTCAGAGGCGGAAGGCAAGGAATACGGCGGTACCCAGATTATGGAGGCCGTACGCGGCGAGTTTATTCTCGACGAAATTTTCAAGCTCAATTTTTTCCGCATAATCATAGACGACATTATAGAAGGCGCGCTCTGTTTCAGACTGATGGAGGGAGCTGCTCCACATTACTTTGTTCTGGAAGGAAAGGGCGACAGTGCAACATACGAAAGGGAGACGCCCGTAGAAAGCGACTTTTTCCGCTTTACGCTCCTTTGAAAACAACAGGCTGAAAACCTTGTTCATTGCGGCATATGTGCCGTTCATTTGAAAAAAAGCCGTGCGGCGACTGCCGCACGGCTTTATCATTGCAAAAATAAAAGGGCGGCATTTCGCCGCCCGTAAATTTTAAATTTTTTACGCCTTTGCGCCGAGCACGGAAACTACCTTGTCAAGGGTGAATTCCCACCTGCCGAGATTGTAGCTTAAAGGCTGGTTGAGGTACAGCATTGTTGCGCGGTAAGTGTTGTCGTCCTCGTCGTCAACTGCCGAATACATTGCCGTCCTCGCGGCACCCTTGGAGTCGGAAAGGCGCACGCTTACAAGATTGTAGTAAAGGTAGCTGTGCGAAGCGGTGTCTTCTTCCTCGTCGCTTTCGGGTACTTCGGGCTCGCCGTAGGCGTCTTTAAGCGCCTTTATAATTCCCGACTGCGTTTCGGTGTTGAGTTCGCCGCGGCCGCCGCCCGTTATGTTTACATTCACAAGACCGCCGTCAGCGGGCACAAACAGACTGACCGTCGCTCCGAAGGAGGAGGAAAGGCTCATTCCGCGTATGGCCGTGTACAGCGTGTTGTTGTCGAACATGGAATACGTGCCCTGCAACTTATTTGCAGTCTTTGTTTCGGCCTGAGCGCCCTCTTCTGCAAACGTGTACTGCGCCTGGGTGCATTCAAAGTTGTAGCTTACGGTGTAGGTGTACTCAAGCTCTTCGCACATCTCGTCCGCGGAAAGCGGTCTCAGCGCGAGGGGGGTGGTGGTATGCACGCTCTGTGTGCTGTAAACGGGTTCAAGTCCGTTTCTTGCGGAGCGGAAATAGCTCTTCGTGTTGATATAGTCGGAAAACTGCACGCTGTTTTCAGCCGTTGCCTCGCCGTTGCCGAATACGTATTCGCCGCTTATTTTAAGCTCGGTTTCAAGTACATATACGGTCTCTTTGGTGCCGTCCATTCTCGCCTTGTCGGCTTCGGGCAGGCTGTCCACGTCGGACTGGGTCATGCGGTAGCCTTCGGCAACCGTATCGGAGCTCCAGTCGAATTCGGTGGCGTAGAACGTAGTCTTGTAGTAGTGCGCGTTTTCGCCGTTTTCAAAGTCGGCGCCGTCGGTAAAGTAGTTCACGCGGTAATAATTGTTTGCGGCGCTTTCCTTATCGAATGTAAGGTTGTATAAAAGCACTTCGGCGGTGCGGCCGTTTTCTTCGGGGTCGATGGAAGTGGGCTGAATTCCTTCAAAGCCGTCCACGTACCAGTAAGAGTCTACCGAAAGGTGCGGATTTGCCGAACCGCAGGCCGCTAAAACGGTGAGCGATGCGGCGGCTGTGCAGGCGGCCACTGCCGCAAGTATCTTAGTTTTTTTCATTTATCATACCATCTGATATTATTTTTGAATTTTAAACGCAATCAATTATACCATAAAATTTTTTAATTGTAAAAACTTTTACGTGCAAATTTAATTAAAAAATGTTCGGCATGTATCCAAAAAAGTACAAAAACGGCGCACGGGCTGTGTTATAATATAGTCATGAATTTATCGGTAATCGCGCCAACGCTGGGCGAGGCGCTTGAAGAACTTAAAAATTACGTGCGCAAGGGCAGGGATGAGGGCAGAAGAATTGTCATTTTCTGCGAGGACAGACTCACCCTTGTTGCAGAACGCGCCGTGTGTGCGGCGGTGGGCGGAACGTTTTCCGTATCGGTGTATACCTTTGCCCGATTTTTGTCGCAGGAGCGTCCCGACGACGGAAAAATTCTCTCTTCGCGCGCCTCGGCAATAGCCATACGCGGAATAATAGAAAAGAACCGCGAAAAACTGCGCCTTTTCCGCAGACTTTCGGCGGCGGCAGCGGCCGGCTCCATTTACGATACCATAGCCCTTTTGTACTCCTCGGGCATATCGGCGGAGGAAATTTCCGCGGCGCAGGCGGGGGGACTTTTGAGCGATAAGCTGCACGATATAGCCGTTGTCTATTCCGAATACACTGCGTTTTTGCAGGAGAGCGGCAGACTGGACAGAAACGTATATCTGCGCCTTCTGCCCGATGTCATACGCAAAAGCGACAAAATAATCGGAGCGGACGTGGTCTTTCTCGGGTTTCAGGCGTTTACGGGCACGGTTGCGGAGTGCGTAAAGGCGTGCATGCGCACGGCGGAGAATACCTGCGGAATATTTACGGGCGGCGCGCCCGACATATACGCCAACGAGGCGCCCGCGCAGTTTGAAGGTTTTTCCCGCGGACTGGGCGGCTGCACAACCGTCACGGTAAAGTCCGACCTGGTGGCAGAGGCAGAGCGCATACGCTGCAATCTGTTCGACCCCCGCTGTTTCCGTGCGGAGGGAATGTCCACGGGCAAGGTGCACGTGTACGAGGCCGCAGATGAAACCGACGAGCTGGAATTTATAGCGGCCTCCATAAAACGGTATGTGCTGGACGAGGGGGAGCGTTACTTCCGCATATCCGTAATGCTGCCCGACGTAAAGGCCTCGCGCCCGACAATATCGCGCATCTTCACGCAGTATAAAATACCATATTACTTGGACGAGCGCCGCGCGCTCAGCGAACACCCGCTTGCGGTATTCCTCTGCGGGTACCTTGAGTGTGTTGCGGGCGGCTGTCCGCCCGAGGATGTGGACGCGGTAATTTCCTCATATCTCTTCGGACTTTCGCAAAAAGAGCGGGATATATTCCGCAACTATCTGGCAAGATGTGCCTGCTACCGCGGCGGAATAAAGCGCGTTCCGCGCGAGGATATATGCAAAACTCTCGGCTTTGACTATGCCACGGTGTGCGCCGTGCGCGAACGTTTTTTAAAGGGGCTCTCCCTTCTCGGCAGCGGAAAAATGGTTGCCGAAAACTGGGCGCAGGGCGTTAAAAATCTTGCCGAATATTTTTGCTGCGAACAGCTGATTGACGAGGTGACCAAGGCCTCCGAACAGGAATATCCCGCCCAGGCGCAGTACAACCAGCGCGTGTACGAGGGCGTGGCAACGGTCATCGGGGAGACGGCCGAACTAGGTCTGGGTGCGCTGTACTCCGCGCGCGAGTATAAAAAACTGCTTTTAAGCGGCTTTGCGGCGGCTGAAATTTCCATGATTCCGCCCAAGTATGACGCCGTGTTCGTCGGCAACATTGCGGAAACGGTCAACGCCGGTTCGGATATAGTCTTTGCCGCAGGCCTTACGGACGCCGTTCCGCCTGCGGGGTCGGATACCGCGCTGCTCACCGACCGCGAAATAACCTCGCTTGAAAAACTCAACCTTAAAATATCTCCCAAAATAACGCAGGTAAACATGCGCCGCAGAGAGACGGTGGCGCTCAATCTGTGTGCGTTCAAAAAACATCTCTACGTAAGCTATCCCGTGCTTGCGGGCGGCGAAGAAAAGGTGCGCAGCGAAATCATAGCCTACATATGCGCCCTCTTCACCAATTCCAAAGGCATGCCGATTGCGGCGGCCAACAAAAAGGCGGTGGAGGCCTCGGGCAGGGGACTTCCCTACTATTGCAGCGAACTGTTGCCCGCGCTCAGAATTCTTGCGGGCGGCACGCTCTCTCCCGCGGTCAATTCCGCGCTGTACAACGTGATAAAGGGCCGCGGATATGTCGGCCTTGCCGAAAGCGTGCTGAAAGAGGAGGAGGGCAAAAAGCCGATAAAAAACGGCCGCACGCTGTTTGCGGCAAGCGGCAGCATATCGCCCACCCTTCTGGAAACATATTTCTCTTGCCCGTACTTGAATTATGCCCGCCAGGGTCTCAGACTTTCTGAAAGACAGGAGGGCGCAATGCGTCCTTTGGATACGGGCAACTTCGTTCACGAAGTTTTAAAGACGTTTGCGGGCGTCATAAATGATATCTCATCTGAAGAGGAGGCGGCAGATTCGGCGGCACATATAGCCGAATTAACGCTTGCGAAGCCTGAATTTTCCTCGCTTGCTCAGGGCGCTGGCGGCAAGGTGGAATCAGAGGGACTCAAAAAGGAGGCGGTTTGCGTCTGTGCGGGAGTATACCGCCAGCTGGCGGCCTCCAACTTCCGCGTGCGCGATGTGGAAAAGTGGTACAATATCCCCCTTGACGGCCAGGTGCGCGTGGGCGGCAAGGTTGACCGCGTGGACGAGTGCGGCGACCTTGTAAGGGTAATCGACTACAAGACGGGTTCCGTGGACGCCGACCCCGACAAGTACTATGCGGGCGTAAAACTGCAACTTCCGCTCTATCTGCTTGCAGCCTCGCGCGGGAAGCGGCCTGCGGGAGCATACTATTTCCCCGCCAATATTGACTTCAAGGACAAGGAGGGCGGCGACTTCACTCTCACTGGCTTTATGGACTCGGGCGAAGAGGTGGTAAAAAACTCCGATAAGACGCTGGAAGAGAAAAAGCGCAGCAAATACTTTGACGCATACCTCAACGGCAGACAGCTTGCGGGCAATCTTTCGGAAAGCGACTTTGCCGACTTTATAAACTATTCTTCTCTGATTGCGCGCAAGGGCGCGGAGGAGATGTTCGGCGGCAACATAACGCCTTCGCCGTATGCGGGCGCGTGCGACTATTGCAGAATGGGCGGCATGTGCGGCTTTGCCGTGGGTGTAGACGCCGATGGCAGAGAGGTGGACGGCGTAAAGTGTGAAGATATAGCCAAAGCCGTGAGAAAGCAGAGGGGGGACGAATAATATGGCAGATAAGGCTACGCCCCAGCAGCGGGCGGCGATAGAAAAACAGGGCAGGGTCATCGTTTCGGCCTCGGCGGGCAGCGGAAAGACGTTTGTAATGATTCAGCGACTTGCAGACCTGATAGAGCGCGGCGGTGATTTGGACAACGTGCTTGCCGTAACCTTTACCAAAAAAGCGGCCGCGCAGATGAAGGAAAAACTGCGTTCGGAGCTTATCAAACGTTCTTCCGCGGGGGATGAGTCCGTCCGAGCGCACATAAAGCGCCAGCTCGGCAAAATTTCCTCGGCTAACATAAGCACAATTCACTCTTTTTGCGGCTATCTGCTCAGGGTTTACTTCTATCTTCTGGATATAGACGGCTCCTTTGAGGTAATCTCGGAGGACGGCGGCGCGGAATCAGACCTGCGCGCACGTGCGGCAGATGAGCTTTTCGACGAGCTTTACGAATCGGAGGACGAAGGCTTTTTGCACCTTCTTGAAAGGTACGGAAAAAAACGCACGGACGCGTCGCTTAAAAAACTTATAATGCAGGCCTATGACGACGTGCGCAACAACCCCGACTACGTTGAACTTTTAAAGCGCAGCGAAGAGGGGTATGACGAGCGTTCGTTCGGGGATATATGCGGGGAAATTCAGCAGGACACCGCGCTGAAGTGCAGTGAAATGATGGACGAACTGGATAAGTTTGCCGCCGAAAATACCGAAATGAACGAGGGTTACAAAAAGATAATCGGCGAAATGCAGGAGCTTCTCTGTCAGGCGCGCGCCCAGCGCGACATCTTTGCGCCGCTGCCGTCATTTGCCACCTCGCGCAAGCCTTCTTCAAAAAAAGTGGCTGTGCCCGCACAGTTCGACGAAGATTTTTCGGAGCTGCGCGACTACATAAAGGAAAAATACAACAAGCTCCGCGAAGGACTCTTATCCAAAGAGGAAGAGCTGTTCATGTACCTTGAAAGCGGTAAGACGGCAAAGTATTTTTCACGGCTTTTATTGAAATTCGATGAGGAATATGCCGCAGTCAAGCGTGAAGAGGGCAAACTGGACTACGGCGATATGGAGCACCTCACCTTAAAGCTCCTTTCAATGGACGGAATGACGGAGGAGATTCGCGAGCGGTTCAGATATGTGTTCGTGGACGAGTATCAGGACGTGAACCCCGTCCAGGAGCGCATAATCTCACTTGTCGGCGGCGAAAATCTCTTCCTCGTCGGCGACGTCAAGCAGGCGATATACGGCTTCCGCGGCTCAAAATCGGTATACTTTACCCGCAAGGCAGAGGAGCTGGAGGGCGAGGGCGGTTCGCTTATACTTTCGCACAACTTCCGCAGTTCGCCCGCCGTCATAGACGCGGTCAACGGCTCTTTTTCAAAGTTGATGCGCCCCGATACCTGCGGCATAAACTACGCAAAGGATTCCGTAATGCTGACTGGCGGCGGCTATCCCGAGAAGAGTGGCGGCGCTTACGTTCACATTTTCGGCAAGGACGAAAAGGAGAAAAAGGAGGCGGAGGGAGTATATTCCGTCTGCGGCGAAGTGCTTAAAAAGACTCCGTCCACCCGCGAGGGACTGGCCGTTTTAGATGTTGTCCGCCGCGAACTTGCCAGCACCTTTTACGACCTTGAAACCAAGTCCGTGCGCGCCGTTGAACCCGGCGATATCTGCATACTTACGCGCAAGCGCGACAATTCGTCCGCTTCGGGCATATACCGCGCGCTTGTTGCGGCAGGCCTGCCCGTTTCGGGCGCACAGGGCGGCAACGTGTGCGACACTCCAGAAGTAAAGCAGGTAATCGACATACTCTCCTACATAGATAACGGGGAGCAGGATATTCCGCTTGCCTCCGCGCTGTTATCGCCTTTGGGCGGACTCACTGAGGACGAGCTCGCACGCGTCAAGATTGCCTTCCGCTCCGACCGCACGCTCACCTTCCGCGCCTGCTGTGAAAAGTATATGTCCGCCTTTGCGGACGGCGTTTCCGCAAAGCTCAGGGCCTTTTACGCCCGTGCGGGAAGATACCGCAGACTGGCCTCGCTGTTCGGCGCGGGCACGGTTATAGACGGCATACTGCGCGATACCGCAATGGAGGCGGCGTATTTCCAGAGCGGCGGCAAAAAACTTAAAAACGTGCGCAGACTGGCGGAGGCGGCTTACACTCCCTCGGGCGAACTGAGCGTAAACGCCTTCCTTTCAAGGCTCAGATCGGGCGGGTACAACATACCCCTTCCCGAGAGCGGCGGCGGCGACAGCATAAAAATAATGACCATGCACTCTTCAAAGGGGCTGGAATTTCCCGTAGTAATTCTTGCGGACGTAACGCGCCCCTACCGCGGCAGAAACGATGGCGGCCTGCCGCTGGACGAAAAGTACGGCTTTGCGCACAAGTACTTCGATATGGAAAAGCGCATATGCACGCCCACGGTTCTCGGCAAACTCTGCCGTCTGCGCCAGGCGCGCGAGGACGTAAAGAACGAAATGAACCTTTTATATGTGGCTTGCACGCGCACAAAATACCGTCTGCACGTGATGTCACAGGAGGACGAAAAGTTCAATGCGTTCCGCGTTGCGGGTGCGGCTGATTACGCGCATATGCTGGACTTTTCCTGCTTTAAAAAGTATGAAGAAGTTCCGCCCGCATTTGAGGAGGAGGCGTCCTCGCCCGCTCTCATTTTCCGTCCCGATGAAAAGGCACTTGCCGCAATCGATAAGCGGTTCATGTTAAAGTATGCCTATTCGGAGAGCGTTGACCTGCCCGTAAAGAGTTCGGCCTCGGCAATTTTAAAAATGAATGCAACGGACGAATACTATGCCGAAAATACCCTCTTCCCGCAGGAGAGCGAGGAGGGACGTCAGACAGGCGAGACGGGCGCGGCGCGCGGCACGGCCTACCACAGATTTTTACAGCTCTGCGACTTTGAAATAAGGGACGAGGACGGCATACGCGGCGAAATTGAAAAGTTTTCCGCCGATGGCCTGCTCTCTGAAGACCAGGCGGAGCTAATTAAAGCCGAAAATCTTTCGCGCATACTTAAAATGGACTGCTTCAGGCGCATATCCGGCGGGAAGACCTTCCGCGAGAGTGAATTTCTTTGTGCGTTGCCCGCGGAAAAATTTCTTGGCGGCACTTCGGGTGACGAGGTGCTTGTCCAGGGTGCGATAGACCTTCTGTGGGTGGACGGCAGACGTGCTGTCATAGTTGATTACAAGTACTCGTCCAAACCCGACGCGTTGCTTGTAAAGACATACCGCCGTCAGCTGGACTTGTACCGCCTTGCGGCTGAAAAGATACTCGGCATAAAGCAGGCGGAGATTGAGGCTTACATAGTTAATATCTTTTCTTTGAGGGAAATAAAACTTTACTGAAAAGCTGAATAAAAGGAAGCCGCGCCGCACTTTTTTAAAGTGCGGCGCGGCCCTTTGTTTTATGGTGTGTAGTGTGAGCAGAATTAAATGAATTTTAAATTGCACGGCATATATGCCGCAACCAATACGGGTTTATATCCTCGTGAACAGGCTGAAACGGGGCACAAACTGCTCCTTTGCCGTAATGCGCCTTGCGCGGTAATCGCATATTTCGTCTGCAAACATCTGCTCTGCAAGCGATATGGACTTGTCCAGAGAGAATTTTTTTGCAAACGCGGCGTATCTTCCGCCCATGCGTTCGCGCGTTTCGGGATGTTCGTACCAGTAATCTATCTTTGCGGCAAGCTGTTCGCCGTCGTTCGCGGCAAACAGTGACCTTTCGTCAAGCGCAAACTGCTTTGTGGCGGAAAGGTCGCTCTCCGCAATCACGGGCACAAGTCCGCAGGCAATCGCCTCTATGGCCGCAATCGCCTCTATCTCCACATTGGCGGCGTGGACATAAAGGTCGCTTTTTTGCAGCCTTTCAATAAGTTTGTCGCGCGGCAGAAAGTCAAAGGTCACGTCCACATTAAGCTCTTTTGCAAGCGCGGCAAGCTTTTTCTTTGTGGGACCGTTGCCGAGAAGTGTAAGGTGAATATTGTCCTTGTGCGCGCTCTTTGCAATGGCGCGTATAATCACCTGCTGATTTTTTTCGGGCGCAAGCCTGCCCGTCATAACCACTTCAAATTTTTCGTTCTGCGTTTTTTTCTCGGGCGGAACAAAGGCGGGGTCGTATCCGTTGGAAATCACGTAAAGTTCGCCCTTGTATCCGTGCGCGGCAAGCTGGTTGGCAATGAATGCGGAGGGACAGTGTATTCTGTCAAACTTTTCGTAAAAAGTTTTGCGCAGGTAGGCATATATCAGCGAATTAACGGGTTTGCACCATCCGAGGTGTATGTTATATGATACGTTTT
>DVMA01000084.1 GCA_018715195.1 Candidatus Coproplasma excrementavium
GCCCTCTGCTCGTTCTTTTTGTTTATTTCCTTCTGCTGACGCGCGAGCAGTTGGTTGGTCTGGTACCAGAAGTCGTAGTTGCCCAGCATCATGTTTATCTTGCCGTAGTCCACGTCGCAGATGTGCGTGCAGACCTTATTCAAAAAGTGTCTGTTATGCGAAACGATTATGATGGTGTTTTCAAAGTCGAGCAGATAATTTTCCAGCCAGCGCACCGTCTTTATGTCGAGGTTGTTGGTAGGCTCGTCCAAAAGGAGCACGTCGGGGTTGCCGAAAAGCGCCTGGGCAAGCAGAACCTTGACCTTGCGCTTCGCGTCCAAATCTGCCATGAGCATACCCTGACATTCTTCTGGAATGTCCAGCTCGTTTAAAAGGGTCTGAGCCTCATACTCTGCGTCCCAGCCGCCGAGTTCGGCAAACTCCGCTTCCAGCTCGCTGGCGCGCACGCCGTCCTCTTCCGAAAAGTCGGCTTTAGCGTAGAGCGCGTCCTTTTCGTCCATAATGCGCACGAGGCGCTTGTGGCCGAGCATTACGGCGCGCAGAACTGTTACGTTATCAAACGCGTTCTGGTTCTGCTGCAAAACGGACATTCTCTCGGTTTTGTCAAGCGTGACTTCGCCCTTGTTGGGCTCTATTTCGCCGCTTAAAATCTTTAAAAAGGTGGACTTGCCTGCGCCGTTTGCGCCTATTATGCCGTAGCAGTTGCCCTTCGTGAATTTGAGGTTTACGTCCTCAAACAGTTTTTTGCTGCCGTACTGCAGCGATACGTTGTTTACCTGAAGCATTTATTTCTCCGCACGCCTTCACGGCGTGTCAAAAAATTTATTTTTTACGTTAGCGCACACACGTGCCTTTAACATTATACATATTCCGTGCGCGTTCGTCAAACCGCAAACTGGCTGTTATAAAGTTTATTGTAAAATCCTCCCAGTTCAAGCAGTTCTTCGTGCCTGCCCTGCTCTATTATTTTACCGTCCTTCATAACGATTATCAGGTCGGCATTCTTTACCGTGGACAGCCTGTGCGCAACTATAAAGCACGTTCTGCCCTTCATCATAACGGCAAATGCCTGCTGTATCTGCATTTCGGTGCGCGTGTCGATTGAGGAAGTCGCCTCGTCGAGAATGAGCATTGGCGGCAGCGAGAGCATTATCCTGGTTATGCACAGAAGCTGTTTCTGACCCTGCGAAAGGTTGCCGCCGTCCTCGGTAATGTACGTGTCGTACCCGTTTTCAAGCTGCATTATGAATTTATGCGCATGCGCGTTCTTAGCCGCCTCGATTACCTCCTCGTCGGTGGCGTCTGGCTTGCCGAGCATTATGTTCTGCTTTATAGTGCCGTTTTTAAGCCACGTGTCCTGCAGCACCATTCCGTAGTTTTTGCGCAGAGAATGTCTTGTGACGTCGCGTATGTCCTTGCCGTCCACGCATACAGCACCCTCGTCCACGTCGTAAAACCGCATAAGCAGGTTTATAAGAGTGGTCTTGCCGCAACCCGTGGGCCCGACAATTGCTATATGCTGACCGGCCTTTACGGAGATGTTGAAGTTTTCTATGAGTTTTCTGTCCTCCGAATAGGAAAAACATACGTCTCTGAAATCGACGCTGCCCTCTGCCTTTTCAAGCACTTCGGCATTCGGAGCGTCGGGTACCTGCAGGGGCTGGTCAATAAGTTCGTATATTCTTCCCGCGCAGGCTATGGCGTTCTGCAACTCGGTAATTACGCCCGTTATTTCGTTGAAAGGTTTGGTGTACTGGTTTGCGTAGCTTAACAGCGTGCTCAGTTTGCCTACGTTGAAGGTAAACGGCAACGATGTGGGGAAAATTATCGTCAGCGCGCCTGCAAGCGCAACGGCAGCATAAACGAGGGCATTTACAAACCTTGTTGTGGGATTGGGCAGCGAGGAAAAGAAAGTTGCGTCCTGCGATGCTTTAGTGAGGCGTTCGTTTATTTCGTCAAATTTTTCGGAGTTTTCGTCCTCGTGCGAAAAGGCCTGAACTACTTTCAGATTGCCCACCATTTCGTCAATGAAGGCCGTCTGCTCGCCCCTTATCTGCGAATTTTTGCGGAAAAGCTTGTATGTTTTTGTGGATACAAACTTTGCAATGAACAGCGAAAGCGGCGTAAGCACGAATACTGCCAGCGCTATTATCCAGTTCAGCACGAACATCATAACAAGCGTGCTCACTATGGTGAGTATGCCCGTAAAGAACTGCGTAAAGCCCATTAAAAGGCCGTCTGCAAACTGGTCTACGTCTGCCACGTTTCTGCTGACGAGGTCGCCGTAGGGGTGAGCGTCCAGATATTTTAGCGGAAGTTTCTGAATGTGCTCAAACGCCTCGCGCCTTATGTCCTGCGTCACCGAATATGTTATTTTGTTGTTGATTATGTTCAGCAGCCATTGCGAAACGCAGGTAAATGCTATGGATACGCCGATTACCGCAAAGTAGTAAAAAATGTGCTTCCAGTCGGTCGCGCCCTCCACCATATAATTTATGGCGTCGCCGAAAAAGATGGGCACGAGAAGGCTTCCCGCAACCGTTATCACGGCCATCAGCACGGAGAGTATTATATAAAAGGTATACCCTTTGAGCTGGCGCAATATTCGCTTTATCGTCTGTTTCTGGTTAAGAGGTCTCATTTTATACGGCCTCCTTCTTTTCGTATTGCGAATAGTGAATTTCGCGGTAGAGCGGACAGCTTTCAAGCAGCTGTTCGTGCGTGCCTATTCCCGCCACCGCGCCGTGGTCCAGCACTATTATTTTATCGGCGTTGCGTATGGACGACGTCCTCTGCGACACTATGAATACCGTGGGATGATAATCAAGTTCCTTGAGCGAATGGCGCAGTTTTGCATCGGTTGCGTAGTCAAGCGCGGACGCGCTGTCATCCAGAATAAGGATTTCGGGTTTTCTCACCAGCGCCCTGGCAATGGTAAGTCTCTGCCTCTGTCCGCCGGAAAAATTGAGTCCGCCCTGCTCCACTCTTTCGTATAATCCGTCTTTTTTTGCCCTTATTACGTCCGCGGCCTGGGCGGTCTCCACGGCCTGCATAAGTTCTTCGTCCGTGGCATTCTCCTTGCCCCAGCGCAGGTTGTCGGCAATCGTTCCGTTGAACAGCACGGCCTTCTGCGGAACTATGCCGCACTTCTGCCTTATCTCTTCATCCGAATAGCCGTTGACGTTGACGCCGTCAATATATAATGCGCCGTTGCACGCATCGTAAAAGTGCGGAATAAGGTTCACCAGCGTCGTCTTGCCCGAACCCGTGCCGCCTATTATGCCTATCGTTTCGCCTCTGTCGGCGGTGAAAGTAACGTCTGTCAGCGCGTTGCCCGCGTCGGGCGCATACTTCATGCATACGCCTTCAAAACTGATGAACGGCTTGCCCTCCGCCTTTTCGCGCGGTCCGTGCACGAGAGAGGACTGCATGTCCAGCACTTCGCTCAGTCTGCCTGCGCAGGCAAAAGATTTTGTCACAGTTATTATGAGGTTGGCAAGCTTGATAAGCTCGACCAGTATCTGCGACATATAGTTATACAGCGCCACAACTTCGCCCGTGGTGAGCGTACCTGCGTCAACCTTCAGCGCGCCCGTATACAGAAGGGCAATTATCGCCACGTTGATTATGGCGTAGGTCAGCGGGTTCATAAGCGCCGAAACCCAGCCCGCAAAAGTCTGCGAACGCTTTAAAGCGGCGTTCTGTCTGTTGTATGCGGCAATCTCCTTGTCCTCGTTGCAGAACGCGCGTATTACCCTTGCGCCCGTCAGCGATTCGCGGGTGTATGTCGTAATTCCGTCAAGGTTACCCTGCACCCTGCGGTATAGAGGGATTGTTATCAGCAGTATCGCAAAGATAACCATGCACAGCACAGCAATTGCTATTGCAAATATTCCGCCCGCAAGGGTATCTATCACGAATGCGCAAATCATTGCGCCGAACACAATCACGGGCGAACGCATGAAAAGGCGCAGAACCATATTCACGCCGCTCTGTACCTGGTTGACGTCGCTCGTCATTCGCGTTATCATGCGCGAAGTTCCGAGCGTGTCGATTTCCGAATAGGAAAGAGACTGCATTTTGTTGAACAGATCGCGCCTGAGATATTTGGCAAAACCTGCCGCGGCCTTTGCGGCAAAATACTGGGCAAACACGGCGCTTACAAGTCCCACCGCGCCCAGCGCTACAAGTATCAGACACATTTCCACAACGTAGACTGCGCCTCTGCCGCCCGTAATACCGTTATCTATTATGGCGGAAACGACGAACGGAACAATCAGTTCGAAACACGCTTCCAAAAATTTGAAAAGCGGCGCAAGTACGCTCTCTCGCTTGTAGCTTACAAGATATTTAAGCAATTTTTTCATACCGTTTAAAGTTTAACATTTTTATATTTAAAAAGCAATTATATTTGTTTTATTATTGCATTTGTACGCAACGTTTGGTAAACTAAAAATATGGCTTACGAAATATATCTTAAAAAGAATGAAGAAAAGAGAATTATAGCGGGACACAGCTGGGTTTACGCCAACGAAGTCGCCCGCATAGAGGGCAAGGATAAAAACGGTTCGCTTGCGTCCGTATACTCCTTCGACGGGAAATTTATAGGCAAGGGATACATAAACCACGCCTCCAAAATACTTGTGCGCATATTCATAAGGGGCAACGAAACGGATGACAAACAGTTTTATCTGGATAAGATTTCAGCCGCCTGGAATTACCGCAAAAAGCTCGGCTACGGAAATTGTTGCCGCGTGGTATTCGCCGAGGCTGACGGTCTGCCCGCGCTCATAGTGGACAAATACGGCGACTATCTCTCCGTCCAGTGTCTTTCGCTAGGCATAGACATGCGCAAGAACATGATAACCGAGTGCCTTGCAGAAATTTTCTCGCCCAAGGGCATATATGAGCGCAGCGACATCGCTCTGCGCAAAAAAGAGGGTCTGCAGGAGGTAAAACAGTGCCTTTACGGAGAAGTGCCCGACCTTGCCGAGATTGAAGAAAACGGACTTAAAATGCTTGTCGATATAAAGAACGGTCAGAAGACGGGTTATTTCCTCGACCAGAAGGAAAACCGCTTTGCCGCACGCAGATATGCCGCAGGGGGCGAGGTGCTGGACTGTTTCTGCAACAGCGGCGGCTTTACGATTAACTGCGCCACGGTTGCAAAAAAGGTCACGGCGTGCGATATCTCCCGTCCCGCCCTGGACAGCGTGGTTGCAAATGCCGAACTCAACGGACTTAAAAATATCGATACCGTATGCGGCGACGCCTTTGCGCTTTTGCGCGACTTCCGCCACGAAGGGAAAAAGTTTGACCTTGTTATACTTGACCCTCCCGCCTTTTGCAAGACTGCGGACGAGGTAAAAGATGCCTGCCGCGGATATAAGGACATAAACATTCAGGGAATGAAACTTGTAAAGAGCGGCGGTTTTCTGATAACCTGCTCCTGCTCGCACTACATGACGCCCACACTCTTTGAAAAGATGCTGACCGAGGCTGCAAAGGAGAGCGGCCGCACCGTGCGCAGCGTGGAGATAAAGACGCAGGCTCCAGACCATCCTTCCCTTCTCTGTGCGGATGAAACGCATTATCTGAAATTCTACGTACTCCACATAATCTGATTAAAAAAAAGCCTGCGGAATTTCCGCAGGCCTTTTATGTTTGCGCAGATTGCGCCGTATTATATAGCCCAGTTGCCGTCCTTGAAAATCTGAACGCGCTTGCCGTCCTTGGTTACGCCGACAATGGAAAGGTCCTTGCTGCCTATCATGAAGTCAACGTGAATCATGGAATCGTTTATGCCTATTTCCTTGCACTGTTCATAGGAATAGTTTTCATAGTTTTCAAGGCAGTTGTTGAAACCTCTGCCGAGAGCTAAGTGGCAGCTTGCGTTTTCGTCGAACAGAGTGTTGTAGAACAGAATGCCCGTATTGTTTATGGGCGAATCGTAAGCAATCAGCGCGCACTCGCCAAGGTATGCGGCGCCCTCGTCCATCTTGACCATCTGCTCGAGCAGGTCGCCGTTCTTTTCAGCGTAAGTTTTTACAACTTTGCCGTCCTTGAACTCAATCCAGAAGTTTTCAATAAGTTTGCCCTGGTATGAAAGGGGCTTTGTTGCAACCACTTTGCCGTCGGCTCTGCCGCGCTTGGGCGAGGTGAATACTTCTTCGCTGGGAATGTTTGCGTTAAAGTATATGTTCTTGCCGAGCGTTGTTTCGCCGCCGCCCATGAATATGCCCTTGTCTATGAGGCCTACGGTAAAGTCGGTGCCGTTTGCGCTCTTGTATTCAAGGCGGTCAAACTTGTAGGAGTTGAGGAATTTGCAGCGCTTTTCAAGCGTTTCGTTGTGTTTTGCCCAGGCAGCTATGGGGTCGTCGTCCACGCGGGAAGTGTATAAGATTGCCTCCCAAAGCTTTTCTACGGCCTCATCTTCGGATATGTCGGGGAATACTTTATGTGCCCATGCCTTGCCGGGTACGGATGCTATGCACCACTGATACTTGTTTTCAAGCGCGTCGTTGTAGGGCTTTACGAACGGATAACGCTTTCTCTTTGCCCTTGCAATCTTTTCGTGGTCGGTTCCCGTAAGGCCGTCGGGGTCGTCGGAATCGAGCCATAAAAGGCAGGGCAGTTTTTCCAGTCTGCGGTCAAGCTTTGCCTTGTCCTCTGCGGTAAACTCTGCCAGAGATTCCTCCGAGCGATATATATAGTTGAGTTTGGTTACGGGCATATAGCTCCATTCTACGGTGACGCGCTCTGCGCCTGCCTTGTAGCACTCTTCAACTACCATTGCAACAAATTCGGGCTGGTCGAGGTCACAGCGAACTATGACTTCCTGGCCCTTGTTCACGTTGAGGCCGCACTTTACCAAAAGTTCGGCGTACTTTTGTAATCTTTTCTTGTCCATAAATACCTCTTGCATAGATGCGGGCGCCTATGCGCCCTTTATTACAAGGCAGATTATAACATTTTACCCCGACTTAGTCAACCAGGTATGCGCCACGTGCAAATAAAATTTACCTTAGTTAATAAATTGTTCTTAATCGGCACAGGTTAAGGCTCAGATGACGGGTTTAAGCTTGCGCCTGAGCCGCGTACTGCGAAGGCAATATTGATTCAATAAAATAAAAAATTGAGTTGTTTCATATTTTCGCTTAAAAACGCTTGCTTTTTTTCAATAAATTTAATATCATATACATTGTTCGGTTGCAATAATGCCGACGAGCGATGCGGAGATGGCTGAGCGGTTTAAGGCGCACGATTGGAAATCGTGTTACGGTTAACCCCGTACGGAGGTTCAAATCCTCTTCTCCGCGCCAAACGAGTATAATCCGAACCTCAAACCGATTTTAATCGGCGGAGCGTTCGGATTATTTTTTTATAAATTTATACAGGTGACTTCACTTCTTTAGTGTGCTATAATTGCTATATGAATAAAAAAGCGGTTGTGAAATATTTAATTATTACATTTGTCATAACATATGCTTGTTGGTGGGGCGTAGCCGCACTTGTAGCATATACTGATTTTGTATATGGCGACATATTGCCTACTATAATTTACATTATCGGTAATTTTGGTCCTGCTATTGCCGCTTTGTTCTGCATTGGCAGAAAAGATTATTTACATCAGTTAAAAGAGTTTTTGTTTTCATATAAAAAACACGGGGTATGGTTTTTTCTTTTATTTGTTGTCCTCGTTACGCTCACCGTAGGGCTCTCTTCAATGGAATGGAACCCGCAAATGACGGCATTGAACTTTTTTATTACTTTGCTTGGCTCAACATTTGTTTACGGTGGTGAGGAAGAACTTGGTTGGCGCGGCATTTTGCAACCAGTTTTAGCAAAGAAAATTTCATTTCCGCTTGCCGCGCTCGCGTGCGGCGCAATATGGGCGTTATGGCATTTACCGCTTTGGTTTATAGAAGGACACCCCAACCAGTCGATGCCCTTTTGGGTACAGGCGACGCTAGGAATATTTCTTTGCTTTTGGCTTGGCATAATTTATGAGCGGTCTGAATGCTTGCCGTTGTGCATGCTTTTTCATGGTTTCGTCAATGTGATTCTGTCGTCGTTTGTATTAAAAATAAATTGGGTACTTATTTTAGGAATCATTTTGACGACAGCCGTAGCAATCGTTCTTTGGTTGCTTGACATAAAGCGGACAAAAACTTTAAATAATCAGCCGACAGATATCAAATAGTGCTCTGTGTAACTTTTAAAGAAATATAGCCAATATACCTCGCTAGCGAAGTCGCTGGTCTCTAAAGAGGATTTAATCCACGCGAGAGAAAAGTTGTTCAGGAGGAAACTTCTCCTGACAGGTTTAATGTTCGGATTTTAATCTTATCTCCGCGCCATGAAAAAAGAGTCCCGAAGTCGGGACTCTTTTTTCGTATGCAAATTTTGTATAAAAAACAGCGACGGCTGATTGCCGTCGCTGTTTTTTTTAAGAAACTACCCTTATTACCGAAACCACTTCGGCTATGTCGCTGGTGGCGTTGATGTCGTCCACAGCCTTCATAACGCTCTTTTCCTTGGTCTGGTGGGTTATGAATACAAGGGGAACGTGTCCCTCCGTCTCTCCTTCGTCCTCCTGAATCATCTGGGCTACGGAGATGTTGTGGCGCGAGAAAATTGAAGAAACCTTTGCAAGCACGCCTGCCTTATCGTGTGCGTCAAGCCTGATATAGTAAGCGCTCTTGAAGTTGTCAACAAACTTTGTCGCAGGGTCGGCCTCTTCGGTATTTTTGAATGTGGAATATCTGAACGAGGGATGCGTTGCGCAGTAAATTATATCGCCGACAACCGCGCTTGCCGTGGGCATTGCGCCCGCGCCGCGGCCATAGAGCATTACGTCTTCCACGCAGTCTCCCGTGATGTAAACGGCATTATAGCTGTCCTTTACGCTGGCAAGCGGGTGCGTATTCTTTATATACGTGGGGTGAACGCGCACTTCTATGCCGTCTTCGCTGTTTTTGCCTATTGCAAGCAGCTTTAAAACATAACCCAGCTGTTTGCCGTACTGTATGTCGGCGGGAGTTATCTGTGTTATGCCCTCGCGGTGAATTTTGGTATAGGGAATTTTTGTATGGAAGGCAAGGCTTGAAAGTATGGAAAGTTTGTACGTTGCGTCATAACCTTCCACATCGGCGGTCGGGTTGGCCTCGGCATAGCCGAGACGCTGTGCCTCCTTGAGTACTTCGGCGTATGATGCGCCGTCGTCCGTCATTTTGGTGAGTATATAGTTGGTCGTGCCGTTGATTATGCCCATAATCGAGAGCACGTTGTTTCCCTGAAGGTTATCTAAAAGAGCGCGGATGACGGGTACGCCGCCCACGCACGTAGCTTCGTAAAAAAGTCCGCAATTGTTCTTTCTTGCAGCCTTTTCGAGTTCGTGGCTGTATTTGCAGAAGAGTTCCTTGTTGGAAGTCACTACCGATTTGCCTGCATTGAGTGCGGAAAGCACGAACGATTTGGCAGGCTCCACGCCGCCCATTACCTCCACAACGATGTCAACATCGGGATTGGAGCAGATTTCGGCAATGTTAGCGGCAATTTTGTTTTCGGGTACGCCGAGGGAGAGCGCCCTCTCTCTGTTGCGTTCGAGCACATTTTCCACAACAAGGTCAATTCCCTGCGTCTTCTGATAAAGTTCCCTGTGTTCGGTCAGCATTTTGTAAGTGCCGCCGCCCACAACTCCGAGGCCGAGAATGGCAACTCCGACTTTTTTCATAACTACTTTGTTTTCCTCCTGTCCTTATCGCTTCCGCGGCTTGCGGAAACTTTAAACTTCAGTACTGTTGAGATAGTACAGATATTTCAGTCCGTCGAGCGTGAGCACTTTGTCTACGTAATCTATGCAGTCTATTTCCTTTGCGATTACTTCCGAAAAGCCGCCCGTTGCGACCGTCTTTACAGACGGGTCTTTGAGTTCTTTCTTTATTTTTTTGACTATATATCCTACAAGGCCCGCAAAGCCGAATACAATGCCGGCCTGCATGTTCGTTATGGTATTTTTGGCTATTACGCTTGCGGGGCGCTCTATTTCCACTCTGGGAAGTTTTGCGGTGCCGTTTACAAGGCTGTCTAGCGAACCCTTTATGCCCGGAGCAATTACGCCGCCTATGAACACTCCGTCCTTATCCAGGACGTTGAAAGTCGTCGCCGTGCCGAAATCGATTATGATAAGCGGAGCGCCGTATTTTTTAAGTCCGGCAACGTTGTTTACCACGCGGTCAGCACCCACTTCCCTTGCATTGTCTACCTTTATGTTGAGTCCCGTTTTGAGCCCGGGTGCAAGAGAGAGCGGCTTTATGCCGAGATAGGTTACAAGCATTCTTTCAAGGGTGTAGTCAAGCTGCGGAACTACGGAAGATATTATTCCGCCGTGCAGCGCTGACGCGTCCACTCCGTTATTTGAAAGTATGGTTAAAAGCTGAGCGCCGTATTCATCGGACGTCTTTTTAAGGTCGGTCGCAACGCGGAAACTCAAAGCAAGATTGTCGCCGTCGAATATGGCGTATTTTATGTTTGTATTGCCTACGTCCAGACAGAGTATCATAAATTTTCCTCTTCCGGCGAGGTAATGCCGGTCGCATTGTCGTTATGTTTGTGCTTTCTTGTCTTGGCAAACTGCTTTTCCACCACTCTGTTCACCGTATAAATTGCGGGAGAACATACAATGTTTATTGCAAGTTCCACAAAGAAGTTCACGCCTACGCAGAGCACAAGAATTATATAGAAAGGCGAAAGTCCCGTTATGTCCACTCCGAAGCTTGTCATGGCGTCACCTATGGTGCCGCTTATGAAAAACGCGCCTATGACGAATATGCCTGTATTGACTATGGGTGCGGATGCCGCTGCAACGAATACCGCCGCATACCTGTTTTTAAGCGATATGAGTTTATAAAGCAACGAAGGAACAAGTCCCGCGGCGATACCTTTTACCAGGCAGAGAACTACCGTGAAGACGGGGTTTTCGCCGAGAAGATATAAGGTGAACGGGTCGAGGCCTGCAAGTGCGGCTATAAGCACTATTATGCCGAACAGTGCGCCGAGCGCGCTGCCTGCGGCGGGACCCATAAGCATGCCGCCGAGAACTATCGGCACGAGTACGAAACTGAAACTGGTTGCTCCTATTTTAATGAAACTGGAGCACATCTGCAACACTATTATAAGTGCTGCGAACACGGCGATATACGTTACGTTTTTCGCCGTAAAAAAGGTTTTTTTGACCTTTTCCATAGAGAAAACCTCCATCGGATTTCATACAGAATATCCGCAGAAAAAAATTATTTATACCATCTTGTTCGGGCGCGCCTTACAAAAACGCGTAAGCGGTCGGCCCCAAAGGTGTCCGCCACCGTTCCGAAAGATGAATATATTGCAATAATGTTTAATTATTATAACATTTCAACCACATCAATGCAAGCGAATGAAGCAAAGAGTAACATTTTTTGCGTCACTTAAATATTATTTAGTATAAGTTATAACAGCAGGGCAAACTATTTTACATACCGCCTTGCGATAAAATCAAGGAGGAACATATGAATCTCTTTTCTAACTGCGGATGCGGCACTAACAGCTGCCTTTGGATACTTATACTTCTTCTCATAGCCGCAAGTTGCAGCGGAAACGGCCTTGAATCCGTACTCAGCGGCAGTTGCACGCCCGTACTCATCGCTCTCGTATACGCTATGTGGAAGAATGGCACACTCTCGTCCATCTTCTGCGGTAACGGCGGAAATTGCTGCGGTTGCAACTGAAAAATTTTAAGTTCTGAGCGGCGCGGTTGCGCTTAATCCGACGTATACATCAAAAAGGGGCTTGCTTGCAAGCCCCTTTCATTTTAAATTTTTTTATCGTATATGTATTTCATTACGGCGGCTATCGTCTTGGCGTCGCATATCTCGCCGCTCTCTATCATTTCTATGCATTTTTTTAAGTCGACGAATTCGGCGTTGACAAATTCGTCGTCGTCCAGATGTTGTTTTTCAAGCTTAGCCGCGTCTGCGCTGAATACATAAATTATTTCGTCCGTGTATCCGGGCGAGGGGTAGACTTCCACAAGCCTTTCAAGTTTTTCTGCGCGGTAGCCCGTCTCCTCTTCAAGTTCTCTTTTCGCGGCGTGTTCGGGGTCTTCGCCCTTGTTGAGTTTTCCTGCGGGAATCTCCCATATTACTTTATTATATGGAAAGCGGAACTGACGTTCCAGAAGTATCTTGCCGCCGTTTACAAGCAGCACAGCGGCGCCGCCCGGGTGGCGCACGACTTCGCGGTTTGCCTCGTTTCCGTTTGGAAGTTCTACTTTTGAAA
>DVMA01000085.1 GCA_018715195.1 Candidatus Coproplasma excrementavium
TTCCGCCCGCCGCCGCGGCATATATAATGCCTTGCAATACATGTTTGCGCGCTGCATATAAAGCCGCAAACGGCTCCATAATATGAATAAATAATGAATAAATGAATGTAAAATCGCTGATTGTGCTCATAAATTGACATTTTATGCCATATGTATTGAAACTGACCCCCCCTTGTGTGGTACAATCGCTGTGCAGTGAGCGAAAGACAGTCGGCCTGGCTTTGCGCCTTCGGCCGAAGCGATTTTCGGGAAAATTATATGAAACTTATAAGTTTTGTCGTACCCTGCTACAACTCGCAGGCGTACATGAAAAAATGCATCGACAGTCTGCTCACCGCCGGCGAAGATGCCGAAATTATTATCGTCAACGACGGTTCCACCGATATAACGCTTAAAATCGCCAAGACATACCGCGCTAATTTCCCCGGCATTGTAAAGGTGATAGACAAGCCCAACGGCGGACACGGTTCGGGCGTAAACGCAGGCCTGAAGGAGGCGGAGGGACTCTATTTCAAAGTTGTGGACTCCGACGACTGGCTGGATACGGACGCGCTCAGAAAGCTGCTTGACACCATTAAATCGCATATATCTGCGGGTCAATCGCCCGATTTGTATATAACAAACTTCGTATACGACAAGCCCTCCGTGAACGATACATTTGTTTCGCACTACCGCAAACAGATGCCTGCGGGTAAGTTTATCACGTGGGCAGAGGTAAAAAAGTTCCGCTATTCCAAGATGATGCTCATGCACGCGCTGCTGTATAAGCGCGAAAATCTTGTAAAAAGCGGCACGGTACTCCCCGAACACACCTTCTATGTGGACAATCTGTTCGCCTACCGTCCTCTGCCGTATATGAACACGCTGTACTATCTGGATGTCGACCTTTACCACTACTTTATCGGCAGGTCGGACCAGTCGGTCAACATAAAGAACATAGTAAAGCGCTACGAACAGCAGCAGCGCGTAATGCGCGAAATGACCGATTCCTATACCTGGCAGCAGATAAAGGAAATGCCTAAAGGGCTCAAGAGGTACATGTGGCACAACCTTGAAGTGATTATGGTCAACACCGTATTCTTCACCTGTGCCGACTGCTCCAAGGAGCGCAAGGACGACCTCAAAGCCATGTGGAAACACATAAAGGAGAGGGACGCTGCACTGTACAGAAAGCTGAGGTATTTTTCGTACGTGTCCTTCCCCATGATGCTCCCCTGGAGACTTCGCGGCTGGGTTATGACAAAGGGATATCTCTATCTCTGCAAAAAGATTAAGCTCGGCTGATATTTGTAAGGTGTTTCCGCGTCGGGCGTCCTGGTGCGATTTGCCCTTATCCCTGCTGAGGGCGGGCAATATGCGCTGAAAGACAGGGCGTCGCGCGAAAAATTCTGCACATACGCCGTACAAGCGGCATAGAATATTAACAGACACAGACCACACATCTTTTTCAGATTTTACTTTATTTTTCTCCTTATACGCGAGGCGGCGGGAAGTTTTTCCTGCCGCCGTAACGTTTTTTTTCGTTTTGTACGGTCTGACGTAAAAAAGCAGCGAAAGCGGAGCTTGCGGCGCGTATCGCGTAGGCGCACAAGGCGCGCGGATATGGCCGAAAAATGAAAATTACGGCGGCGCGGTTGTAAGGTGTAATAATTTTTTCACATATCAATAAATTGCCCTAAACAGTATTGCAAATGTCAGGGCTTTGTGCTATAATTTTACGCGATAAAAATGCTAATAAATTTTTAAGGTGGTTTTTATGAAAAGTCAGAGCGTGGTAACCGATTTAAGGCGCCAGGTGTTCGCCGAAGTCGCAAAGGTGGCATACAAATCTGAATCTGTCGCCAGCGATATTGAGGCTATTCCCTACATAATAACGCCCGACGAGGAACCTAAGTACAGAGAGAATATTTACCGCGAACGTCAGATAGCGGCAGAGCGCGTGCGCCTTGCAATGGGCCTTTCGCTCCGTCCCGCAAACAAGCCCGTTCACATCACCGATGGCCTGGATGCAAGCAACATTGCAGATAAGTATTACGAACCGCCCCTCATGCAGGTCATTCCTTCGGCCTGCGATAAGTGCCCCGACAACGAGTATGTGGTAAGCGACCAGTGCCGCAACTGTCTTTCGCACGCCTGCATAAAGGCCTGCCCCAGAAACGCCATATCCATCGTGAACGGCCGTTCGTTCATCGACCAGTCCAAGTGCATAAAGTGCGGCAGATGCAAGGCGGCCTGCCCTTACGATGCCATCGCGCATCACATCCGTCCCTGCGCTTCCGCCTGCGGCATAAAGTGCATATCCTCAGACGAGTTCGGCAGAGCCAAGATAGATAACGAAAAATGCGTTGCCTGCGGCCAGTGCATGGCTGCATGCCCCTTCGGCGCAATTGCAGATAAATCGCAGATATTCCAGCTCATTCAGGCAATAAAGAAGGGCGACAGAGTAGTTGCCGCAGTTGCTCCCGCAATCATCGGTCAGTTCGGCCCCAAGGTTACCCCGGGGAAGACCAAGACCGCTCTTTTAAAGCTCGGTTTCAAGGAGATTTATGAAGTAGCCTACGGCGCGGATATGGGTTGCATAACCGAAGCTCATCACTACGTAAACTCCGTGGCAACGGGCAAACTGCCCTTCCTTTTCACCAGCTGCTGCCCCGCGTGGGTAGAGCTTACGCGCCGTCAGTTCCCCGACCTCGCTCCCGAAATCTCGCAGGAGCTCACCCCCATGGTCGCTACCGCGCGCCATATCAAGGAGAAGGACCCCGAGGCCCGCGTAGTATTCATAGGCCCTTGCGCAGCCAAAAAGCTTGAAGCCGCGCGCACCTATGTCAGGAGCTACGTTGACTTCGTTATCACCTTCGAAGAGCTCGTGGGAATGTTCGACGCCCTCGACATCAACCTCGAGGAGCTTGAAGAGAGCCCCATAGAATTCACCGCAACGGGTGCGGGCCGCGGCTATGCAGTTGCAGGCGGCGTTGCCTGCGCTATCGAAAAGTGCATAAACGAGTACTATCCCGGCACCGAGGTGAAGATACAGCACGCCGAAGGTCTTGCAGACTGCAAAAAGACGCTCATGCTGGCCAAGGCGGGCAAGCTCAACGGCTATATGATTGAA
Organism: Candidatus Coproplasma excrementavium; assembly: GCA_018715195.1. Taxonomy (GTDB): domain Bacteria; phylum Bacillota; class Clostridia; order Christensenellales; family Borkfalkiaceae; genus Coproplasma; species Coproplasma excrementavium. Next base: position 3,113 of record DVMA01000085.1, read on the forward strand.
GGCATGGGTTGCCCCGGCGGCTGCGTTGCAGGCGTAGGCACCATAATTCCCGTAGAGCGCGCAAAGGTAACCGTAGAGCAGATGGTTGCCAAGAGCGAAAAGGCCGTTCCCGACAAGGAGCTGGAGGAAGAGGGCGAAAGGCTCACCCGCATGTCCCCTCCCAAACAGCCCGAATAATTCGGCCGCGCGTCAGCGCGTGAAAAAATATTTGCATAAAACTGCCGCGGAACGGTTATTTGCTGCTCCGCGGCGTTTATTTTATCCTTTCGGCGGTTAAAATAAATTATAGAATAATTTTCGTCGAGAGGGATATTCCCTTCGGCGCTCGGAGAAGTTTATGTATGACTGCATAATAGTCGGCGGCGGTCCTGCGGCCGTATCGGCGGCGATAAATTTAAAAATACTCGGCAAAAATTTCCTCTGGGTGGGTACGGGTTCGTCAAAAAAGGCAGCTGCGGCGGAGCTTGTGCGCAACTATCCGGGTCTGCCCGACATAACTGGGCAGCAACTTGTGGAAAAGCTGGATGAGCACGCCCGCGGTATGGGCGTTGAGTTCAAAAACGCGTTGGTTTCCGCCATATATGATTTGTCTGGCCGCTATGCTGTGGCCGCTGGTACTGAAACTTACGAAACGCGTACGGTAATTTTATGCACGGGCGTTTCCGCGCAGAAACCCATAGCGGGCGAAGAGAGCTTTCTCGGCCGCGGCGTAAGCTACTGCGCCACCTGCGACGGCTTTCTGTACAAGGGCAAGACGATAGGCGTGCTGCTGTTCGATAAACAGTTCGAGCACGAGGCCGAATATCTGTGCTCGCTTGCGGCAAAGGCGTACATAATGCCTATGTACAAAAATTGCACCATAACCGCGCCCAACGCTGAAATTATGGTAAAGATGCCCAGGCAGATAGTCGGCGGAATGAAGGCCGAAAAACTGGTCTTTACCGATGGCGAGCTGGCTGTGGACGGCGTGTTTGTGCTGCGCGCCTCGGTGTCCCCCGCAATACTTCTGCGCGGACTTAAAGAGGAGAACGGGCACATCGCGGTTGACAGGCAGTGCCGCACCAATATGGCGGGCGTATTTGCCGCGGGCGACTGCACGGGCAGACCCTACCAGTATGCCAAGGCTGTCGGCGAGGGCAACGTTGCCGCTCACTCCGCGGTGGAATACCTTGCCGAAAACACCGTTTCCGAATAAAATTTATTATGCGGCCGCGCGGGCTTTTGCCCGCGCGGCCTTCAATTATTTTGGCCATATATGCGGGGCAATTTCACTTGCCCCGCATTTTTGCGCATAAATGCAAATGCTTGCAAAAAGCGGCTTTCGGTGGTACAATTATATAAAAGCATACAACGCGCCGCGCGGCGCATACAAGGAAAGATTAAAATGAAGTTTACAGAAGTCACCGTTCACACCACAAGCGAAGGCAGCGAACTTATAGCTGACATACTCTGGCGTTACTCGGGTTACGGCGTGGCCATCTCCGACGTAAAGGATGTAATCGCCCTTCAGCGCGACAAAGTAATGTACTGGGACTATATGGATGAGGACCTCACCAAGGATACGGGCGAGGCGCTCGTCAAGGCGTTCATAACGGTGGAAGATACCCCTTCATATCTCCCGCAGATTCGCATGGATATAGAGGAGATGCAGAAAAACTGCGACGGCTGCATGCCGCTCGGCTCGCTGGAAATTACCACGCGCACGGTGGAGGGCGACGACTGGATTGAAATATGGCGCAAGCACTTCCGCCCCATACACATCGGCAGCCGCGTTGTTGTCGTTCCCGAGTGGATAAAGTACGAAAAACAGCCCTCGGAAGTGATTGTAAAGCTGGACAGCAACATGGCCTTCGGCACGGGCGAACACGAAACCACTTCAATGTGTCTGGAACTTCTGCAACAGGCGTTGACGCCCGAAAGCGTCTGCCTTGATGTAGGCTGCGGCAGCGGTATTTTGGGCATATCTGCCGTCCTTCTCGGCGCGAAGAGCGCATATCTCACCGATATTGACCCCGTAGCAACGGACAGCGCCACACACAACTGCAAGCTCAACGGCGTGGCTGAAAAATGCACGGTAAAGCGCACCGACCTCATCGGCGAGAACCATATAGTGGCGGATATCGCGCTCGCAAACATAACGGCAGACGTTCTGTGCAGACTTGCGCCTACGCTGCCCCCTCACATAAAGGACGGCGGAACGCTAATTCTCTCGGGCATTATAAAGGAAAAACTGGACGGCGTGCTTGAAACGTACGGCGCGCTAGGCTTTGAACACAAAAGAACGGTCAATAAGGGCGAATGGTACGCCGCAGAGTTCATAAAAAGGGCCGCATAACTTAAATTCATCGGCATATATGCCTTAACTATTACAGTTACAACCAATCTTTGCCGCCGGTTGTGCGGACAGATTTGCAAGGATAAAATGGCAGCTCCCAAAAGATTTTTAACCGAAAACACAATAGACTTTCCCGCCTGCTCCGAAGTGTTGCTCGAGGGCGAGCAGTTCAACCACGCAAAAAACGTTTTAAGACTTTCGGAGGGGGCGGAAATCACCCTTCTGGACGGCAGCGGCAGGGAATATACGGCCATAATTTCGCAGTGCGGCAAGCACTGCATGACGGCGCACATAACGGGCTTTACCGTGGGCGATAAGGAGCCGCACACCGCCGTAAGGCTGCTTGTGGGCGCGCTCAAGGGCGATAAGACTGAACTTGTCGTGCAGAAGGCCACCGAACTCGGCATAAGCTCTGTGGGCGTGTTCAATTCAAAGTACTGCTCGGCCTACCTCACGCCGTCCAAGCTTGAAAGGCTGAACAAAGTCGCCCGCGAGGCCACAAAGCAGTGTTACCGCTCCGTTGCTCCCGCGGTGGAGCTCTACGAGAATTTCGAGGACGCGCTTGCCTCTGCCAAAGACTATGAAAATAAGCTGTTCGCGTGCGAGTTTGAGCAGAATTCGCAGGCAGATATGCGCAAATTAAGCGGGTCCGTGTGCATCGTCGTCGGCAGCGAGGGCGGCTTTTCCGAAGGGGAATACGCGCTCGCGCGCGAAGAGTACGGCTTTAAGGGCATAACGCTCGGCAAGCGCATACTCCGCGCTGAAACGGCCGCCGTTGCACTGTGCGCCATAGTAATGTTTTCGCTGGGGGAAATGTCATGAAGGTGTGCGTTTTTACCCTCGGTTGCAAGGTCAATGAGGTGGAGTCTGGTTCATTCATGTCCGCGCTCAAAAGCTGGGGCGCGGAGGTGGAAAGCCGCCTTTGCCCCGCAGATATATACGTTTTAAATACCTGCGCCGTCACGCGCGAGGCGGAAAAAAAGAGCCGTCAGCTGATTGCCCGCGCACGCAAGTATAACCCTCAGGCCAAAATTTTTGTGTGCGGCTGTGCCGCCGAAAAGGATGCGGCCGCTTTCCGCGCAAAAAATGTAAGTTATGTGGGCGGCGCGCAGCATAAAAATGCCGTTCTTTCTGCCCTGGCGGAGTTGTTCGGCGCGGCATATCCCTGCACGGATAACGAGCAGGGCTACGAAAAAATGCCCGCACCCGCAAGCCCGCGCACGCGTGCGTTCATAAAGATTGAGGACGGGTGCAACAATTTTTGCAGCTATTGCGTGATTCCCTATCTCCGCGGCAGAGTGCGCAGCCGCGCGCCCGAAGAAATCGTTGCCGAAGTTGCGGCCTGCGGCTGTCCCGAAGCAGTGCTTACGGGCATAAATATTTCGGCATACTCGTATGACGGCAAGGGGCTTGCAGGGCTTATTTCCGCGCTTGGCGGCGTGGAAAAGCGCATACGCCTCGGTTCGGTGGAGTGCGGCGGCGTGGATGAAGAATTTCTTACGGCCTGCCGCAATTTAAAGGACTTTGCTCCGCAGTTCCATCTCTCGTTGCAGAGCGGAAGCGACGAGGTGCTTAAAAAAATGAACCGCCGCTATACGCGTGCGCAGTACCTTGAAAAGTGCGCGCTCATATATAAATTTTTTCCCGACGCGGCCATAACTACCGATATAATTGCGGGTTTCCCGGGTGAAACCGAGCAGGACTTTGAACAGAGCCTTTCAATAATCGGTGAGGCGGGCTTTGCGCGCGTTCACGCGTTCGCCTTTTCACCCAGGGAGGGCACGGTTGCCTTCAGAATGAAGGACACCCCTCACGCGGTGAAAGAGGAGCGCCTTCACAGACTGTTGCAGGCGGGCGCGGAGGCCGAAAACAAGTTTATAGATCGAAATATCGGCACCGTTCAGCGCGTCATATTCGAGGATATGGAGGGCGACTATACCGCAGGCTATACGGGCAGTTACATAAAGGTATACTGCAAGGGCGACCTGCGCGGGAAAGTGTGCGATGTACGCCTTGTCGGCAGGTATTCGGAAGGTGCGCTCGGCGAGCTTGCATAAATGCATAAAAAAGTTAATTGGTGCGGCAATATGCCGCAAATATTTATAAATTCTTTTGTTCTGGCCGCAGCTTTGGCGGCATAACACAATTAAACGGAGGTTTGATATGCTTAAAGAAGATTGCCTTTTCTGCAAGATTATAGAGGGTAAAATTCCCTCGACAAAGGTTTATGAAGACGATAAAATGCTTGTGTTCAAGGATATAGAGCCCAAGGCGAAAGTACACCTTCTGGCCGTGCCCAAGGACCACTTCAAACTGCTTGCCGATATGAATGCCTCGCAGGCAGAACTTCTTAAATATATGCTTGAAAAGATTCCCTCAATTGCCGCAGAAAATGGTTGCGAAAAGGGATTCAGACTGGTAATTAACCAGGGCGAGGATGCGGGACAGTCGGTATTCCATCTGCACATTCACATTCTCGGCGGACAGACCCTTCCCTGGGAATAATTTAATTTTTTAACAGCCGTATCGCGCGGCAAAGGTTATATTGTCTTTACTGCGCGCGGATTCCGCCATAACGGCGTGCCGATTCCGGCGGCAAATTTACAGCCGTCGCTTTTGGGCATATATAAAATTCGGCATATATAAAATGCGGAATATTCGGGAAATAAAATTCAATATTTTGAAAGCTTGAAAATTTAAAAGGGGACTTGACGTGTTACACTCAATTGAAAATCAGTTTATAAAACTTACCATAAATGACGAGGGCGGAAGCATGCATTCGCTCATCTATAAGCCGACGGGGGAAGAGCGGCTGTGGCAGGGCGGAGAAGCCTGGGCCAGCCGCGATGTGGTGATTTTTCCCATAATCGGACACGCGGGCCCGTTTGAGGTGTGCGGCAAAAGCTATCAGCTCAAATCGCACGGGCTTGCACGCTATACCCGCCTTGCGGCCGAAAAGAATGGCGATGAGCAACTTACGCTCAGCTTTTCTTCCGACGAGGAGAGCAAAAAGAGCTATCCCTTCGACTTTGATTTTTCCATTACCTATAAACTGGAAAATAACTCCGTAAAAATTACCTACTTCGTCCGCTCGAAGTGCGGAGTTATGCCGTTCTATGTGGGCGGACACCCCGGCATGCGTGCTCCCGGCGGAAGTGCGGTGATTGATTTTGAAAACGAGGAACACCCCGTAATCTATCCGCTTGAGGGCGGTGCGGCGTCGATGCCCCATCTTAAAAGATTTGTGGCAAACAAGCCGTTCTTTGCCGAGTGCAAGACGTTCCAGCTCGGTTCGCTTTCTGGCGGCGCGATATATGCTCGCACGGAGGACGGGTACACTTATACCTACAAATCGGACTGCCCTCTGTTTGCCTTCTGGTCCAACTCCGATGGCGGCGAGTATGTATGCGTTGAACCCTGGTGGGGCATAAACGATAACCCCGCTTTCCCGCGTGAATTTTCCTTAAAGCCGTTTGTCAACTTTGAAAGAGGACAGGGCAGTACTTTTTCCTATACCCTCACTGTGGCAAAGGACTGATATTCGGCTAAAGTGCGCAATTATTGGCAAAGGCTGATATCTGGCTAAACTGCGTAATTATCGTGTAAAAACGGCATTATTTCTGCGTTAATGCTTTCCGAAACTTTGAAGATTGACGCACATATGCACATATGTAAAAATATTACGTAAAAATAATTATAAACTGTAAATTATTTACTGTTAAAAGCGCCGACGAATGTTTGTTCGTCGGCGCTTTTTTATGTATGTTAAGTTTTTAATTGCGGAGTCTGTGTGTAAAGCTTTCAGTTGCGGAGTCTGTATGTTAAGTTTTTAATTGCGGAGTCTGTGTGTAAAGCTTTCAGTTGCGGAGTCTGTGTGTTAAGTTTTTAGTTGTGGAGTCTGAATGACAGAGCCGATAAAAAATAAGCTCCCCGCACCGTGAGGTGCGGGGAGCTTAAATTTATTTGTTAAACGGAAGTATTATAGATTATTCCTTGCCTGCAAGCTTTTTGTAACCTGCAAGTCTTTCCTTTGCGGACTCTTCGGTCTCTTCGAAGAGCTTGTTAGCTACTTCTGCGCCCTGAGTCTTTACAAGGGATGAGTATCTGGTTTCACCTGCAAGGAATGCCTGGTAGCCTTCGAAGTTAGGATCAGCCTTGCTGTCAAGGGTGAATACCTCGCCTTCGGGGTTGTACCTGTAAAGCTGCCAGTAACCGCAGTCAACAGCCGCCTTCTCTTCGAGCTGGCTCTTGGTCATGTTGATGCCGTGGTTGATGCAAGGTGCATAGCAGATGATGAGGGAAGGACCATGATATGCTTCAGCTTCGGAAATTGCCTTGAGGAACTGTGCAGGGTTTGCGCCCATGGAGCACTGTGCCACATAAACATATCCGTAGGACTTGGCCATCATGCCGAGATCCTTCTTCTTTACTCTCTTACCAGCGGAAGCGAACTTGGCAACTGCACCGATGTTGGTGGACTTGGATGCCTGGCCGCCGGTGTTGGAGTAAACTTCGGTATCGAGTACGAGGATGTTTACATCTTCGCCCTCGGCTATAACGTGGTCAAGACCGCCGTAACCGATATCGTATGCCCAGCCGTCGCCACCGAATATCCAGATGGACTTCTTTGCAAGGCAGTCCTTATCGGCAAGTATTTCTTTTACGAGCTTGTCGGCATCGCAACCGCAATCTTTGCAGTTTTCAAGGAAGCCGAGCAGTTTCTTGGAAGCCTTCTTGGAAGCTTCTCTCTCGTCGAATGCGGCGATGTACTCTTCGCATGCGGCCTTTGCTTCGCCGTCCCAGATTTCAGCAAGCTTTTCAACTTTGCCCTTTATGGCGTTTCTTCTTGCGCTGTATGCAAGGTTCATGCCGTAGCCGAACTCTGCGTTATCTTCGAACAGGGAGTTAGCCCATGCAGGACCGTGACCTTCCTTGTTCTTGGTGTAAGGGCATGTAGGAGAGGAACCGCCGTAGATGGAGGAGCAGCCGGTAGCGTTAGCTATGACCATATCCTCGCCGAAGAGCTGGGTGATAACCTTGATGTAAGGGGTTTCGCCGCAACCTGCGCAGGCGCCGGAGAACTCAAACAGAGGAGTGCAGAACTGGCAGCCCTTGACAGTTTCTTTCTTGAATTTGGAGGTATCAACGGCGGGAAGCTCAACTGCATAGTCCCAGTTCTGTTCCTCGCCCTTTTCGAGTGCCTGAGCAAGAGGTACCATAGTGATGGCACCGCCGTCCTTTACGGGGCAGACGGTAGCGCATACGCCGCAGCCCATGCAGTCGAGAGGAGAAACCTGCATCTTGTAGCCGTATCCGGGGATACCGATTGCAGGCTTGGTCTTTAAGGTCTCAGGTCTTTCAGCGTCGTTGGCAACGAGTGCGGGACGGAGGCAGGCGTGAGGGCATACGAACGAGCAGGTGCCGCACTGTATGCACTTGTCAAGGTTGATTTCGGGTACGTTGACTGCAACGCCGCGCTTTTCAAACTTGGTGGTGCCGGTGGGAACGTGGCCGTCTGCATTGAACTGCGAGGACTTGAGCTTGTCGCCCTGGAGGTAGAGGATAGGCTTGATTATCTCCTGATAATACTTGTCCGCATGACCCTCTATCATAGCTGCGCCGGTGGTTGCATTGGCCCAGCTTGCGGGAACGTCAATCTTGATGAGGTTGTCGCCTGCGGCGGAGTCGATTGCGTTGTAGTTCATCTGAACGACTGCATCGCCCTTTCTGCCGAAGGACTTCTTGGCCATGTACTTCATGTACTCGATGGCCTTATCGTAGGGCATGATCTGGGGGTTAACGCGGAAGAATGCGGACTGAAGAATGGTGTTAGTCCTGCCGCGGAGACCGAGCTGACCTGCGATGTGAATTGCGTCTATAACGTAGAGGTTGATGTGCTTTTTAGCAAGGTCCTGCTTAACCTTTGCGGGCAGGAATTCTTCAAGCTTTTCAACCGTGGTTGCGTCGGTGTTGAGAAGGAAGGTGCCGCCCTCTTTGATGTCGCTCGTCATATCATAACGGGTGATGTAGGAAGGGTTGGAGCACTGTACGAAGTCGGCAGAATCGATAAGGTATTCGCTCTGTATGGGCGTATCGCCGAAACGGAGGTGGGAAACGGTTATGCCGCCCGACTTCTTGGAGTCATAGAAGAAGTACGCCTGCGCGTGCTTGTCCGTATGGTCACCGATAATCTTTATGGAGTTCTTGTTTGCACCTACGGTACCGTCGGAGCCGAGGCCGTAGAACTTGCAGGAAGTGGAGCCTGCGGGAGCGGCGTCGAACTTTTCGGAGAAGTCGAGGGAGCTGTTGGTTACATCCTCGTAGATACCGATGGTGAAGTGGTTCTTGGGTTCCTTCTGCTCAAGGTTCTTGTATACTGCAAGTACCATGGAAGGAGTGAATTCCTTGGAACCTAAGCCGTAACGGCCGCCTACTACCTTGGGTTTGGTTACGCCCTTTTCGAACAGAGCGGAGCATACGTCGAGGTAGAGAGGTTCGCCAAGGCTGCCGGGCTCCTTGGTTCTGTCGAGTACGGCAATCTTCTTTGCAGTCTTGGGAAGAGCTGCAACGAATGCGTCTGCAACGAAAGGTCTGTAAAGACGTACTTTTACAAGGCCGTACTTCTTGCCCATTGCGTTGAGCTTGTTGATGCTCTCTTCAATGGTCTCGCAGGCAGAACCCATTGCAACGATAACTTCGGTTGCATCGGGTGCGCCGACATAGTCGAAGAGGTGATAGCTTCTGCCGCACTTGGAGGAAACGATGTCCATCATCTGCTGAACGATTGCGGGAGCAGCTGCATAGTAGCTGTTAGCGGTCTCCCTGTTCTGGAAGTAGGTATCGCCGTTCTGTGCGGTGCCCTTCTGGATGGGATGTTCGGGGTTGAGCGAACGGCTCTTGAAGTCGGCAACGTCTGCCCAGATGCCTGCTTCGTCGCAGATGGCTCTTATCTCGGCATAGTTATCGGTTTCATCCCATACATCTATCTTTGCAACTTCGTGGGAAGTTCTGAAACCATCGAAGAAGTTGATGAAGGGAACTTTGGCCCTGAGGGTGGAGAGGTGTGCAACGAGCGCGAGGTCCATAACTTCCTGAACGGAAGAGTCGCACAGCATTGCAAAACCGGTCTGACGGCAGGCCATAACGTCGGCGTGGTCGCCGAATATATTGAGCGAGTGAGCTGCCAGGGCGCGCGCGGAAACGTGCATAACCATGGGCAGGAGTTCGCCAGAAATCTTGTACATGTTGGGGATCATCAGAAGCAGACCCTGGGAAGCCGTGAAGGTGGTGGTAAGCGCACCTGCGGAAAGCGAACCGTGAACGGCGCCTGCGGCACCGCCTTCGGACTGCATTTCGGCTATCCTTACTTTCTGACCCCACATATTTGTTCTGCCTGCAGTTGCCCATTCATCGGCAACTTCCGCCATGGGTGAAGAGGGCGTTATGGGATATATTGCCGCTACTTCAGAAAAGGCGTAGGCTACGTGGCTGGCGGCGGTATTACCGTCGATAGTCAACTTTTTCATCAATAAAACCTCCGTTTGATATATGATTGAGTATCAGTTCATCTGTGTATTTTCTCACACAAAAACATTATAAAACAATAAGTTCAAAAAGTCAATATACGTGCAGAATATATTTACAATATATTCAAACTTTCATTTCAATTTTGTGTATGTATTGCGCGCCCGCGCGTACGCGCGGGCGCGCAAAAACGGGAGCGGTCAGCGCAGCCGCGCGGCAATTTTTTATTCCGCTTAAATTATATTATTGTCGCGCGCGGCAAAGCGTGGGCGCAGGCGGCCGCGCGTTCACAAATTTTTTATTTTACTTTTATTAAAATTGCGGCGTAAACTGTTGTTAAACGGCGGCTTTTTTGCTATAATCAAAAAAAATGCAGAACGATAACATTCAGGAAAATACTTCCTCAGAAAATTGCGCGCCCGATGGCGCGGAAAAATACAGCGGCATAAAGGCGCAGTCCGCGGAACAATATCCAGAGGGCGGCGGTGCGACTGAAAACGGTCAGAATGCTCTGCCCGCTGCCGCAGACGACGCGGCCGTAAGGTTTACGGACGTAACTTTTTCATACGAAGAAAACGCCGCGCCTGCCATAAAAAACCTCTCTTTTTCGGTAAAAAAAGGCGAATTTCTGGCCGTGATAGGCCATAACGGCAGCGGCAAATCTACTCTCGCCCGCCTTACCAACGCGCTTCTTCTTCCCGATAAGGGCAAGGTAACGGTATTCGGAATGGATACCGCCGAGGGCAGAAATCCCGTGGAAATACGCCGCCGCGCAGGCATAGTCTTTCAGAACCCCGATAACCAGATGGTCGCCTCCATAATAGAGGACGACGTCGCTTTCGGCCCCGAAAACCTCGGCGTGGAGCGCGAGGAGATAGGCCGCCGCATAGACTGGGCGCTAAAAGCCGTGGGCATGGAGGCCTACCGCACGGGCACGCCCTCACGCCTTTCGGGCGGTCAGAAACAGCGCATAGCCATTGCGGGCGTGCTGGCAATAAAGCCCGACATAATCATTCTCGATGAATCTACCGCAATGCTCGACCCCCGCGGCAGAAGGGAGGTAATGAGCGTCGTAACCCGCCTCAACAAGGAGGAGGGAATGACGGTCATACTCATCACCCACTTCATGGAGGAGGCGCTGCTCGCCGACCGCACGATAGTAATGAACCGCGGCGAAATTGTCATGGAGGGCACCCCCGCAGACATATTCCTGCACAGCGAGCGGCTTGAGGCATACAATTTAAGCCTGCCGCGCATAGGCAGAATATGCAAAATGCTGCAGCGCGCGGGCATACCAGTAGCCGACTGCCTCACACCCGAAACTCTTGCTAAAGAGATTGCCACGGCCGCCGACAATGCGGGCGCAAAAAAGCGTTCGTTGCCATATATTCCCGCACCGATTGCCGAAAACAAGCACGAGTGGGACATAGACGTAAAGAACCTGACATTCACGTATTCGGCAAAATCGCCCTTTGCGCAGAAGGCTCTGCGCGGCATAAATCTGCACATAGACGAGGGCGAATTTTTCGGCATAATAGGCCAGACGGGCAGCGGCAAGTCCACGCTTGTGCAGCACCTCAACGCCCTCATAAAACTGCCCCAGGCAGAAAAAAAGTACCGTCCCAAAAAGATTAAAAAGGGCGAGCCCGCTCCCATTCTTCCGCAGATACATGTGGGGCAATTCGACCTTTCGGACAAAAAGTGCGATTTTGTAAAACTCAGGGAAAGCGTTGGCATGGTGTTCCAGTACCCAGAATACCAGCTGTTCGCCGAAACGGTTTTTGCAGACGTATCATTCGGCCTTAAAAACTTCCGCAAGGGCATAACCAAGGAGGAGACTGAGGCCGCCGTGCGCGACGCGCTGGAGATTGTCGGCCTTTCGTATGAAGAGGTAAAGGACAAGTCCCCCTTCGATTTGTCGGGCGGACAGAAGCGCCGAGTAGCCATTGCGGGCGTAATAGTCACCCGACCGCACATACTCATTCTCGATGAGCCCGCGGCGGGCCTCGACCCCCTCGGCAAGCAGGAGATTATGCAGCTTCTGCACAAGCTCCACCGCGAGTGGTGCCGCACGGTCATAATAGTTTCGCACGATATGGACGAAATTGCCGATAACTGCACTAAGGCGGCGGTAATTTCCAAGGGCGAGGCGGCAGATTGCGCCCAGCCCCGCATACTCTTTTCAAGGGCGGAGGAGCTCTCCGCGCTGGGACTGGACATACCGCTCACCGCAAAGGCGTGCCAGCAGCTCAAAACTTACGGCTACGACATAGATACAGACTTCACCTGCGAGGACTTTGCCGCAAAGGTGATAAGTCTTTTCCAAGGGGGTGAAAGCAATGCTTAACGATGTAACGTTCGGCCAGTACTACCCCGCAAAATCATTTGTACACTCGCTTGACCCGCGCACCAAACTGCTCGCGCTGATAGCTTTCATTGTGGCAATCTTCATTGCGGATACCTTCTACGGCATGCTTTTGTGCCTCATTCTGCTGATTGTCGCCATAGCCGCGGCGCGTGTTCCCTTCGGTTCGGTGCTGCGCTCGGTTAAGGGCATAATAGTTATCGTCATAATAACTTCGATACTCAACCTGTTTTTCCACGGCGGCGAACATCTGCTCACGCCAGAAAACTGGGTGATTAAGATATACCGCGAATCGATAGTGTTCACGGTGTTCCTGCTGCTCAGACTGATGCTGCTTGTAATGGTGTCTGCGGTGCTTACGCTGACAACCACCCCCGTGCGCCTGACTGACGGCATGGAAAGTCTTATGACGCCTTTAAAGTGGATAAAATTTCCCGTGCACGAGCTCGCTCTGGTAATGAGCATTGCTCTGCGCTTCATTCCCACGCTCATAGACGAAACCAACCGCATAATCGCCGCACAGAAGGCGCGCGGCGCCGACTTTGAAAGCGGCAACATAATAAAGAGGATTAAGGCGGTGGTGCCCATTCTGATACCTCTGCTCATAAGCGCGCTCCGCCGCGCGGAGGAACTGGGCGACGCTATGGACGCCCGCTGTTATTCGGGCTCCAAAAACCGCACAAAATACAAAAAGCTTACATTTGGCTGGCGCGACCTCGTCGCTGTGATAGTGTTTGCCGTGCTCATAACGGGCGTGGTACTGTTCAACGTGTACGCACAGCAGATTTTCCCGCAGATTTACGAATATATCGTAATCAAATGATTGCGCGGTAAAATTTTCCCGTGCGGAAGTTTATTTTGCGGGCGCACGGCCTGCACTACCGGCGCACGGCTGCACGACATTTTTGTGAAAATAAAAAATAAAAAGCAGTGCGCAAGGCGGGTAACCCGCCGCGAGCGCGACACAATTTGCTGCGGCAGCAGGCTCACGCAGGGTGAATGGAGGCATTCATTAAACGAGGGCAAAAGCAATGCCGACAGAGGGGCGGCGCCCCTCAAAGTCACGAAAAATGTCGCGCACGGCTGCACGACATTTTTGTGAAATATGTATTATGAAATACGCAATAGTTGTGGCATATGACGGCACCAATTACCGCGGCTGGCAGACTCAGAAGAACGGAATTTCCGTTCAGAGCGTGCTGGAAAAAGCGGCGGAGGAGACCTTTGGCAAGAGAGTAAACATCACGGCGAGCGGCCGCACGGACAGCGGCGTTCACGCGGCGGGGCAGGTGTGCCATTTTTCCGCCGATACGGCCGTGCCCGCAGAAAAAATTGCAGATGCGCTCAATTTTCGTCTGCCCGCCGATATATGCGTTCTCCGCTCCGCTTCCGCGCCCGAGGACTTCGATTCCAACCGCTCTGCCAAGAAAAAGACTTACTGCTACAGAATGTACTGCGCGCGCAGGGAACACCCTTTAAAGTCGCGCTACGCTCTCGCCGTATATCCCCGCCCCGATATTGCGCTTATGCAAAAAGGTGCCGCACTATATTGCGGCGAACACGATTTCAAGGCCTACTGCGCCAGCGGTTCTACGGCAAAAACTACCGTGCGCACAATCTTCTCCGCAGAAGTTTCCACGGCCTTTTCCCGCGGGTTGGAGGATATCACATTCACCGTCTGCGGAGGCGGATTTCTGTACAATATGGTCCGCACCATGGCGGGAACGCTGCTCTATCTCGGCCAGGGAAGAATTTCATTGGAGGACGTGCGCCGCTCTTTAGACGAGGGCAACCGCGCGCTCGTCGGCAAGACGATGCCCGCAAAGGGACTCACGCTTGAGAGCGTGGAATATTCTCCCGACCCGTTCGCATAAAATTTTTTTGCCTGATATTTTTGCCCCGTTGCGGACGTTTTTTAATCTGATACGTGCTGAAAACCAATTATTTTACGCCGTTTTCACAATTTTATTTTGCGGAATACATCAAAGCCCTTTATAATAATTTGTGCAAAATACCATAATATAATTTTATACGGAGCGTTATGGATTTCTTTCAGTTTGCAAGTTATGCGGAATTTTTCATTCCGACTTATATGGACGCCGACGGCGAGGTGAGCAACCTCATATGGATAGCTCTGCTTGTGGGCGGTCTTTGTTTCCTCATCGTGTACATCTTCCAGGCGGTGGGACTTTACACCATTGCCACGCGTGCAGGTTACAAGAACAGATGGATGGCATTTGTGCCCTTCTTTAACCTGTATTATATAGGCGTATGCGCGCAGAAAAATAAAGTCTACAACTTAAACTCCAAAAACTTCGCCATAATAGCCGCCTCGCTGGAAGTCATTACCGTGCTTGGCTATGTGCTGTATTACGTGGCGCTGTTTACCGTGTGGAAGTATATATCCTGGAACACAACCACAATCGAGGGCAGCAACATAACCTATCTGTACCCCTCGGGGTTCAGCGCGGATATGCCTGCCTCGCTCAACTGGCTCGGCTGGGTGTACCTGCATCTTTCCGACTACGTGCTCTCCTGGCTGGAACTTGTCTTTATCGTGGTAAAGTTGCTTCTTCTCATGGCTTTTTTCCGCACTTATTCGGCAAGGCAGTATGTAATATTCTCCGTGGTGGGCGCGCTTCTGCCCCTTACGGGAATACTCATCTATGCCGTGCGCAACAATACGGGTATGAGCTATATGGACTATCTGAGAAGGGTGCGCGAGCAGAATTACCGCATGTATCAGCAGCAGTACGGCAACCCCTATAACAACCAGAATCCCTACGGCGGCTACAACGGAAATTACGGCGAAGGCCAGGGCGGCCAGTCCGATTCTGCGCCCGACCCCTTCGACGAATACGGCAGCGGCAATTCTTCTTCGGGCAATTCGTCGTCCGGCTATTCACAGGGCTCAGGCAGCTCGGGCAGTCAGAACAGCTCGGGCAATCAAAACGACTCACCGTTTGACGACTTCAAGTAATAAAAATAAGTAATATTATTGCGGGCGCGGCATTTATGCCTCGCCCGCGCTATTTTTTGTGCAGTCCGCGCTTGATTTACCCGCAATAATGTGGTATAATGGCAAAGGCTTAAAAGTCTGAAAGTGTATAAAATACAATTATACGTATAACCCTAATTTATATACGGCTGAAAAATAATGAACAGTGATTGCATTGCGGCCATATCCACCGCGCAGGCGCCAGGCGGCGTGGCCATAATAAGAATAAGCGGAGCGGAAGCCCTTTCCGTGGCGGAAAAAATGTTTTCCCCCGTAGGCGCTACCCCCGTCGCGCAGTTTAAACCCAGGTATATGTACTCGGGCACAATCTCGGCGGCGGGCGGCATTACGGACTTCGGCCTGTGCGTATATTTCAAAGCGCCCCATTCGTTTACGGGCGAGGATGTGGTGGAACTGCACTGCCACGGCGGCGTTGAGCTTTCCCGCGCGGTATTAAGGCAGGCGCTTGCCTGCGGCGCGCGCCCCGCAAAGGCGGGCGAATACACCATGCGCGCATTCATAAACGGCAAAATTTCGCTTTCCGCAGCGGAGGGCCTTGCCGATATGATAAACGGCGAAAGCACGGCGGAAGTGCGCGCGGGCAGTCTGCTGTATTCCGGCAGACTCACAAAGGCGGCTACGGAAATTCAGGGCGAGCTTACTGATATACTCGCCAAAATAGGTGCGGACGTCGACTATCCCGAAGAGGATATCGAGCGTACCGAACTCTTTGACATAAAGGATAAACTCGCCGCGCTGCGTGCGCGCGTTCAAACTCTTGCCGACAGCTACGACGGCGGCAAAAAGATAAAAAACGGCGTGTCCGTGGCCATCTGCGGCAGGCCTAACGCGGGCAAAAGCTCCCTTTTAAATGCCCTTCTCGGTTACGATAAGGCGATAGTCTCCGCGCAGGCGGGCACCACGCGCGACGTGGTCGAGGGCGAGCTGGAACTCGGCGGCGTGCGCTTCAACTTCTACGATACCGCGGGAATACGCGAGGAGGCGGGCGAAGTTGAAAGCATAGGCATAAGCCGCGCAAAGCAGACCCTTTCCTCGGCAGACCTTGCGCTCATAGTATACGAGGGCGCGTGGGGCGCGGAGGAGACGGAAATTCTGCAACACTGCCCCTGCCCTGCAATAAAGGTGCGCAACAAGCGCGACATATCCGACCTGCCCGATGGCAACGAGGATATATTTATCTCGGCGCTCAGCGGCGAGGGCATAGAGGAGCTCAAAACGCTCATGCGCAAAACGGCGTTGCCCCAGGGCTCGCTTGCGGGCGCGTTCATAATAGAGGAGAGACACTATGAAGCGCTCAGCCGCACAGCGCGTTCGCTCGCGGGTGCGGAAAACGCTATCGGAATATTCCCCGCGGACGTCGTTTCCGTGGACATAAAAGAGGCGTGGGATACGCTCGGCGAAATTACGGGCGCCACCGCCACGGAAGAAATTATCAACACTATCTTTTCAAAATTCTGTGTAGGCAAATAATACAAAAATAAATTTTCGGCGAAGGTGAGAGAGCGGTCGTTGCGGCGGAAATTGCCCGCAGACGGCCTTTGCCGTCGGGAGGAATTATGGTAAATCTTGAACTATACCGCGTCTTTTACACCGTTGCAAGGTGCGGCAGCCTTACAAAGGCGGCGGAGGAGCTGTTTATTTCCCAGCCCGCCGTATCGCAGGCGGTAAAACAGCTTGAAACCCAGCTCGGCACAACGCTGTTCAACCGTACACACAGAGGCATGGAACTCTCCGTGCAGGGCGGCAAACTTATCTACAAAAAGGTGGAGGACGCGCTCGGTCTGCTGGAAAGTGCGGAAAATACGCTCATCGAACTCAAAACGTCGGCCACGGGTACCATACGCGTGGGCGCTACCGACTCCATATTTTCCAACATACTCGCCGATAAAATTGCCGAGTATCACGAAAAATATCCCGCTGTGAAGTTCGACCTTCTCACGGGAACCACGCTCGATACCATTCAGCAGCTCAAAGACAACAAGTGCGACGTTGTGTTTTTAAACCTGCCCATAGAGGACAAGGACGTAATGCTTTCGGGCAGCGTAAGCCTGCTCAGCGACATATTCGTTGCAAGTCCGCGCTACGCGGAGCTGCGCAATACGGTTGTGCCCGTAAAGCGGTTGCAGGAATTTCCTCTTCTGATGATGGACCTCAACACCGTTGCGCGCCGTGCCGTGGACGCATATCTTGCCACCATGGGCATAACTTTGCAGCCCGATATAGAGGTTGCCAACTGGGACCTCATGCTCAAACTCGCAATAAAGGGCATGGGCGTAGGCTGCGTGCCCAGGGAATATTGCAGAAAGGAACTTGAAAGCGGCGATCTGTTCGAAGTGAACATAACGCCTTCGCTGCCCGTGCGCGGCGTAGGTCTGGCACTGCCAAAAAACGTGCCCATTCCGTTCGCTCTCCGCGAATTCATCGCGCTTTTCAAATAAAATTAAGGCCGCTTTCGCGCGGCCGTATGGGGGTAAATGTGGGTATATCCGATGGCGCGCCCGAAAAGGGCGTTGCAGGCAAGTCTGAAAAGACTGACAAAATCATGTGCGAGGAGGCGGAAAGCCTTCACACCTACTTTGACGACTACGGCTCGGACGACGACGGAATGACCGTCGACGACGAGGACGAGGGCGTTGAGGAGGCGGAAGAGGAGGACCTCACGGAGGATGATTTCAGCGCATATGACGACGACGGCGACCTGCCTTCGGGCTGTTTTGACGACTACGGTACGTCGGAGGACAGCTGGACGGACGAGGTCAACGACAGCTTTGAACGGCGGCCCGAAAAGAGAAAAATTTTCAAAAGTCTGTAAGCTTTATATTTCGGGTAAAAGCGGCGGGCGGCACTTTATGTGCCGCCCGCCGCTTTTTTCATATTTTT
>DVMA01000086.1 GCA_018715195.1 Candidatus Coproplasma excrementavium
TTAAAATTGAATTTCTGACATCTAATTGTGCTGTTTTTGAAATACATTTTAAAAAGGTAAAAGTTCAGATGTTAACCCGAAAATATTGACGTTAAAAATTTTACTAAATCGTTGATATCTGCAATTATGAAATATTCAGTAGTAATGCAAGGATGCTACCTTGATGATGAAACGGGGTTGTAAATTTTCTATATTATTTGTCGTCCTTGAATTTTATCTCCCTCGGGGCGGAGTAGCTGGCCTTGCTGCGTGAACGTTTTTTTTCTACTATGTAGTATACGGGCTTGCTCTCTTTTTCGTCCGACTTTTTTTCGGGTTTCTTTTCCTCGGGTTCGGGTTTTTTATCGTTTCGCTCGCGAACGCTTTTAAGTCCTATCCACGCCAGTTTCACAACGTGAACAACCACAAAGCACGCGGCAAACAGTATTGCAAGGTAAAGTATTCCTATCGCTTCCATATCTCAAATTATAAATTGTCGCGCCGCGTATATTTTGCGCTTTTCGGGCGCATAATGACTTAAAAGGTAATATATGGAAGTAAAGACAGAAAATTTGCAAAACAGCGTAATTTCTCCGCAGGAGCGGCGGGAATTCGAAGAGTTCAAACGACAGAAGAGGGTAGCGGAGGCCCGCTCGGTTATAAGCAGGCTTGAGCTTTCCTTTGACAAACCCGTACACGACCGCGCCGCATTGCGCGTGGCCTTAAACGATGCCCGCCGTATCCGTCTTGGCGGCATCTGCGTTTCGCCCTGCATGGTCAGACCCTGTGCGCAGATGTGCGGCGAAGGGTTTGCGCCCGCAATAGTGGCCTGCCTTTCCGTGTGGGGCGGCACGGACACTACTGATGTAAAGGTAAAGATGGTCAAGCGTGCCGTGCGCGACGGTGTGGACGCGGTGGAAGTCACCGCACCCATTCCCGCCATAAAGGAGGGCAATTGGACGTACGTCCGCCGCGAGCTTAAAAAACTCAGTCGTGCGGCAAAGCGAACTTCGCTCAGGCTCAATCTCGAGGCGCCGCTTTTAACCGAGTCGGAGCTTTCGCGCCTGTGCTCCATTGCGTGCGAGATTGCAATTCCCTGTCTGCGCACGGCGAGCGGAGCGTTCGGCAGCGGTGCGGATGAGGAGGACCTTGCCACCATTGCTACAGCAGTAAAGGAGCGCGCCCACATTAAGGCGGACGGCGCCGATATGCCGGGCAGAATAGCAACGCTTTTGGACCTTGGCGCAACAATCATAGGCAGTGCGGATGCGGTATCGCTTGCACAGGCAATACTCTCCGCGGCCGAAAGCTGAATTTAAAAATACTGAACTGCCGCCGCGCTGAAAAGCGCGGCGGCAGTCCAAGTTTTTATTTAGGAGTATGTGTAGTCAGATTTTAAAGTGCCGCTATGTCAGCGGCTTTTAGTTTACTTTTGCCGTCTTTCGGCAACGTTCAGCCTTTTACGTTTACCGTCTTGCCCGCCATCTTCTTTTCGGCAGATGCAGCCTGCTCGCCGCGTCTGTCCTTTCCTATGAAGAATATTCCCAGCGAGCCGGGGCCTACGTGGGCGCCGCTTACAATGTCAAAGTATTCAATGGTAATATTTTCCGCGCCCATCGCGCGTACCATATCGGCAAGGGCCTGTGCTTCATCTTCGCAGCCGCAGTGGCTTATCGCAACGGTGCGCGCCTCGGGGAATACGGCATACGTCTTGTAGTAATCTGCAAGCTCTGCAACCGACTTCTTTCTGCCGCGTACCTTGCCGCACATGGAAATTTTAGCGTTTCCGTCAGCCTTTAAAATGGGCTTTATGTTGAGTATAGTGCCTGCAATCGCCGCCGCGCTGGAAATTCTTCCGCCCTTTCTTAAGTATTTAAGGTCGCCAACTGTAAAGTAGGAATTAAGTCTGAAGCGGTTGCTCTCCAGCCATTTGCGGCAGGTATCGATGTCTTCGCCCATATTGCGCAGGTTTGCGGCATACATAACTAAAAGCCCTTCGCCGAATCCTGAATTTACCGAGTCAACAATGTAAATTCTGCGCTGAGGATACTTTTTGCCGAGCGCCTCCGCGGCAAGTGTGGCCTGGTGATTTGTTCCGCTTATCTGCGAGGAAATTGTCACCATGAGAATGTCTTTGCCCTCTTTGAGCACCGGTTCAAACTCTGCCTCTATGCGCTCCTGAGAAATGAGGGAAGTGGAGACGGCTGCGCCCTGTGCCATTTTTTCATAGAATTCCTTTGCCGCCTGAGAAAAAGGTTTGCCGTTTTTGTAGCAGATAACTTCCTGGCTGTCACACGTGCATACATAGGATATTACCCTGATGTTTCCCTCTTCAATCATTTTTTCTGTGAGGTTGGCAGAAGAGTCTGCAAAAATTTCAAAATTCAAAATTATAATCCTCCGATTTGAATATTTTTATGCGGCCCTTGCCGCTGTGTATTTTTGCGGCCATTGCCGCAGTGTGGTTAAATTCAATGCGCTGTTTTTTATTTCTGTAATAAATTCGTCTTGCGCAAATTATGGGAGAGGCGGAAAATTATATAAATTTGCTGTCTTATCAATTATAAGCATCGGGCAGTTATAAGCGCCGAACTTATTTTCTTATAAACAAATAGGCGTAAATAATTTGAAAGCCTTTTACTGCTTAAAAACCGTGCAATTCAAATATTTTCGCTCAACAAGTCCGATAAGGTGGTATATATTCCCGAAATATTGCGTTAATGCACCGCCTTTTTCAGCTGCTGCCATAATTTTTTTTAACTTATGGTTATCTGTTAAAATTCTGACGCCTCATACTGTGGCTATTTGTCTTTATTCAGGATTCCGCTACATACCGCGGCTCTTTGCTTTTATTCGGAATTTTGCCACATACTGCGGTTCATCGCTTTTGTTCAATTTTATTATATCCGAGCAAGGGCAAAAATACACCCTAATCATGCGCCTGTTCAATCTACAAAAAAATTGTTGCGGTAAACTGCGAAAAATGTCAACTCTACTGCAAAATTTTCACACTCTACTCACGGTAGAGTTGCAATTTTTTGTTGATTTAAACGCTGAAATATGTTAAAATCGAAGTATGAATGAACAGGAAGACATAAAAGAGATAATTGCCGAAAATCTTTTGCGTTTCCGCACGCAGGCAAACCTTACGCAGGCGCAGCTTGCAGAAATGCTCAACTATTCGGATAAAGCCGTATCCAAGTGGGAGAGGGGGGAATCTATTCCCGATATCCGGGTGCTCATTCAGATTGCAGGCATTTACAACATAAAGCTTGACGACCTTGTTTCCCGTCCTGCGGAAAAGGCCGTAAAACCCGTTCTGCACAAGCGCAAAAAGCGTACGCTTATAACCTTGCTTTCCTTCGCGCTTGTATGGTTTATTGCAACGGGTCTGTTTGTCATACTTTCATATATTCCCGATGTTCAGTACGAATATCTATCCTTTGTATGTGCGGCGTTCGCCTCTTCCGTAGTTCTTACAGTATTTTCGGCAATATGGGGAACAAGGGTGACTAACGCAATCACCTGTTCCATGATTTTATGGACGCTGGCCACAATGCTGTTTGAATTCATGCATCTTTTTACGTCAATTCCGGGGCTGTGGCTGCTGTTTGTGGCGGGCTCGCCCTTCCAGGTGCTTATAATTCTTTGGTTTGTGTTCCGCAAGGTAAAATAAAAAAGGGGCCGCAGTATGGCCCGATTATTCATATATTTGCATAAAATTTTATCGGCTTTGGCATAATGCCGCGCAATTTTTATAATATAACGGTATGAACCACGGCGATAAAAATTATTGTTTGCTTTGTAAAGTTGCCCGCGTTGCCCTTCTTTTATGTGCGCTGTATTTAACGGCGGGCGCACCCGCCTTTTATGCAAGGCACACTGCCGTAAGACTGTGCAGGGCGTACAATCTTGACAATGCAAGTCTGTCCGTTACGCCCTTTTCTGTCCGCATCGGGGTTGAAATCTGCGGCGCGTACACGGAAATCAGCCGCCCCGTAAAAAGGGGAACGGACCTTGGACTGTATGAACTATGCGGGCGCGCTCTGCGCGCGGCGGAAGGGGGAGCCCCTCTTTCGGCAGTTTCTGCCGTCCTTGAGGGCGCGCGGAATATAAAGCGGCAAAAAATGCGGACTGTATTCGGCTCTGCCATGGCCTGCGGCGCGTTCTGCGCCATGTTCGGCGGAGGACTTGCCGAGTGTGCCGCAGCAGTTATTTCGGGCATAGTATGCGCTCTTTTGAATGTTTTACTTAAAAAATATCAGTTAATTGCGCCGCTTGTCCTCTCGCTCTGCGGCGGAGCGGTGTGTACAGTATTTTCATTTGCCGCACGTGCTTTTTTTATAGAGTTTGATTATTCTCTTGCGGCGCTTGGCGCGGTTATGCCAATTATTCCCGGGATAAAGCTATGCGCCTCGCTGTGCGATATATTTTTTGGCGACTTTATCTGCGGCGGATACCGCCTGGCGTGCGCGCTTGTGCAGGCGGCGGCAGTATCTTCGGGCTTTGCCCTTTTTTATCTCATCGTGCCGCACGTAAATACTTTCCAGCCTGCCGTCTGTGCAGAGCTTCCGCTTTGCGCGGCGTATGCCTTTCTGGGCGCGGCGGGGTTTGCCTTAATGCTCGGCGCGACAGCGCCTGTCGCTTTGTGCGGAGCGGCGGTGGCGGCCGCCGTAAATACTCTGTTTTTGTTTTTGCCGAAAAGTTTTGTCTTTGCCTCGCTGTTTGCGGCGGTAGTTGCGGCATATATGGCGTGCAATTTGCTAAAGCGGTTTGTCCTTGAAAAGGCGGCGGTGCTCATTGTCGCGCTGATACCGCTTGTACCCGGCGGAATGGCATACCTTTCGTTCGTCTTTCTGCTGTGCGGCAACTTGCTTTCCGCGTTCAATGCGGCGGGTGCGGCAATTTCGGCTTTTGCGGCAATGTCGCTGGCGGTTTCGGCCTGTGTAAATTCAGAGCGCATATTTTCAGCCATATCCGAATGTTTCAAAGCCGTGCGGCCGTGCAATAATGTCGTCCGTGGCTGAAAGATAATTCCATTTTTGCAAAGTTTAAAATTTGTGTGCAAAAATGTACCGCCGCGCGCACCGTTTGTTGTATAATATATCCGCTGAAAACCTTACTTTCAGCCGGACAATAATGTCTAAATATTGCGGCGCAAGCCGCATTCACAATAAATTAAAAACCTTGTGCGGAAAGAGGTTCCGCAGTCCCGCATATCCGCGCGCGTGCGCGAGCGGGAGAAGGAGAGAGAACATGGACCTTAAAAAACTGGCCGCAAGGCTCATTCCCGACGAAAATCTGCCCTCGCTTGAAGATTGCGAAAAGGCATATCCGCCCAGAAAGCTCAAACAGGGAGCAGAAGTGACACGCCTTGCGCCTTCGCCTACGGGCTTTATACATCTCGGCAATCTGTACAGCGCTCTTGCCGACGAGCGCACCGCCCACACTACGGACGGCATCTTTTATCTTCGCATAGAGGACACCGACGAAAAGAGGAAGGTGGATGGCGCGGTTGAATCGGTCATACGTTCGCTTAAATATTTCGGCGTCAACTTTGACGAAGGTGCGGAAATAGACGGCGAAAACGCATACGGCCCCTACTATCAGCGCAGGCGCGCGCCCATCTACCGCGCGTTTGCAAAGGACCTTATCGAACGCGGTCTTGCATACCCCTGCTTCTGCACGGAGGAAGAGCTGGACGAGATAAGGAAAATTCAGACGGAAAAGAAGGAAGTAACGGGATACTACGGTGCATACGCCGTATGGCGCGACAAGTCCGAAGAGGAGATATATGCCGCGCTCGATGCGGGCAAGCCCTTCGTCATAAGGCTGAGGTCGCAGGGAGACGTAAACATAAAGCACACCTTCCGCGACGCCATAAAGGGCAGCATTACCGTCACTGAAAACAATCAGGACGTGGTAATTTTAAAGTCGGACGGCATACCCACATATCA
The DNA here is from genome assembly GCA_018715195.1 of Candidatus Coproplasma excrementavium. Classification (GTDB taxonomy): domain Bacteria; phylum Bacillota; class Clostridia; order Christensenellales; family Borkfalkiaceae; genus Coproplasma; species Coproplasma excrementavium. The sequence goes on from DVMA01000086.1 coordinate 5,937, forward strand.
CTTCGCCCACGCGATAGACGACCATTTCATGCGCACAACGCTGGTTATAAGGGGCGAAGAGTGGCTCTCCAGCCTTCCCATTCATATCGAGCTTTTCAAGGTGCTCGGCTTTGAGCTTCCCCGCTACGGCCACACCTGCTCGCTGATGAAGGTGGACGGCGGCACAAAGCGCAAACTTTCCAAGAGAAAGGACCCCGAACTTTCGCTCGATTTCTACCGCGCCGCAGGCTATTACCCTCAGGCGGTAATCAAATATCTTATGACAATACTCAACTCCAACTTTGAGGAGTGGGTGGCAAAAAATCCCGATAAGGACTACAAGCAATTCCCGTTCTCGGTGTCCAAAATGGGCAAGAGCGGCGCGCTGTTCGATTTGGATAAGCTCAACGATGTCTCCCGCGACGAACTTTCAAAGATTACCCCCGACGAAATGTTTGAATTCCTCGCCGCGTGGGTGGCCGAGTTCGGTACCGATGCCGACCGCGCTCACTTTAACGACAGAGAATATATCGTAAAAATTCTTGCGCTCATAATGGGTGCGGGACAGAAAAAGCGCCGCAAGGACATTGTTCGTGCAGAGCAGGGCGTGCGTCTTCTGGATTACTTCTTTGACGACACGTTTGCTCCTCAGTACACATTCCGCGCAGACGGCGAAACGGTAAAGGTAATGCTTGAAGGTTTTGCAAAGCTGTATGACGAGGCCGACGACAACTCTGCCTGGTTTGCAAAGCTCAAGCAGGCGGCCGCAGCTGCAGGATTTGCGGCAGAAAATGCCGAATACAAGGCCAACCCTCAGGCATACAAGGGCAACGTCACCGACGCGGCAGAGATTGTGCGCATAGCAATAACGGGCAGTCCCAACTCGCCCGACCTCTGCACGGTTATGGGCATTCTCGGAAAAGAGCGCTCTCTTGCAAGGCTGACCGCCGCGATAAACTGAATATAAAAAGGTTTGCGCGGGGTAAGTTAATATAACTTTCCCCGCGTTTGAAAAAATTCAATTGACCCGCATATATGCCGCAACGAACGTCTTTTTTTTCGTTTGAATTGCGGCGTATAATTGCATATACGGTGAATTATGGCACAGAGTTTGCTTGAACTTGCCTTTCTGTTTTTTGTAGGCAGTTGCCTCGGCTGGTGTCTGGAGGTGCTTTTCCGTCGTTTTTTCAGCGCGAAAAAATGGATTAACCCAGGCTTTCTTACCGGCCCATATCTTCCGCTGTACGGGTTCGGCCTCACATTTATGTACGGGGTAAGCTATATTCCCGTGCACACGGGAGCTGCCTGGGCGGATAAGCTGATTTTGATATTGATAGCAGGCGTGATGCTGACCGCGCTTGAATATGTTGCAGGCATAATCTTCATAAAAGGGATGAAGATAAAACTATGGGACTATTCATCGCGTCCGGGCAACATTCAGGGCATAATATGTCCGCTGTTTTCCTTCTTCTGGACGGCCGCCGCGGCAATATACATTCTGTTTATCCACCGCTTTATAACCGGCTGGGTGGGCTGGTTTGTCAACCATATGGGCTTTGCCTTCTTCGTGGGGCTGTTTTTCGGAGTATTTATCGTTGACCTGGCCCATTCGCTCAATCTTTCGGTCAAGATACGCAAATTTGCCAAGGAAAACCATATCGTAATCTCCTTTGAAAAACTCAAAGAGAGCATTAAGGACGGCATAGAGAATGCAAAGGTAAAGGCGGCCGACCGTCACAAAAAGATGAAGGCGAGCTTTTTGTTTGCGTTCAAATCTGTCAGGCCTCTGCAGGAGTTGCTGACCGAATACTGGACGTTGCGACAGAAAAATTCCGTTCGTAAAGACAGCGGCGATGACAAAGGTTGCGGCAAAGATAAAGTTGCGATAAATTCCCAAATTGAAAGCGGCTGCGGCGAGAATGACGGAAAGAAAAGTCCGCGCGATGAAAATGGCGGGGAAGAGCCCGACTTGCAAAGCGGCCGCGCCGAAGAAAAATAAAAAGCAATGTCCTGCGGTGAAAATTCTGAAAAATGGCGATAAAATTGCCGAAAAAATTTTTTTCGCCGTTATTTCACACAGGGTTTACAATAAATTTATACAATATGTATATAATTTCGGGCAAAATAAACTGAATTTATACATTGCAAGTTGCAGATATACGAACAAGTTTTTATTTATATATAAGGAATAACTATTATGTTACAACTGCGCAACATCACAAAGGACTACAAGACGGGCGATACTACCGTCCGTGCGCTGAAGGGCATCAGCCTTTCCTTCCGCCGCAACGAGTTTGTATCCATTCTCGGCCAGTCGGGGTGCGGCAAGACTACGTTGTTAAACATTATCGGCGGTCTTGACCAGTATACTTCGGGTGACCTTATAATCGAGGGTATTTCCACCAAAAATTATAAGGACGGCGACTGGGACACCTACCGCAACCACCGCATAGGTTTTGTATTCCAGTCCTACAACTTAATTCCCCACCAGACCATTTTGGGCAACGTTGAACTTGCGCTTACGCTTTCGGGCGTCAGCCCCAAGGAGCGCAGGGCGCGCGCAGCGGAGGCTCTTAAGAAAGTGGGCCTCGGCAAGGAGCTTTCAAAGCGTCCCAATCAGCTTTCGGGCGGACAGATGCAGAGGGTTGCAATTGCGCGTGCGCTTGTCAACAACCCCGAAATTCTGCTCGCGGACGAGCCCACGGGCGCGCTGGACACAAAGACTTCCGTGCAGATAATGGACCTCATCAAGGAGATTGCGGGCGAGCGTCTTGTAATAATGGTAACGCACAACCCCGACCTTGCATATAAGTATTCCACGCGAATAGTAGAGGTCAGGGACGGTCAGGTTGTATCGGACAGCCGTCCCTATTCTCCCGAGGAAGAGGAGGCCGAGGTCAGGGCTCACGCCGCGCACCTCGAGTCGGAGCGCCTTATGGCCGCCCTTCCTTCAGGCGGCAGACCCCTCACCGAGCAGGAGCGCAAAAAAGCGGCAAAGGCCGCCGCACGCGCGGCCGCATATAAGGAAAAACATTCCTCAATGTCGGTGATTACGGCGTTTTTCCTCAGCGGCAAAAATCTGCTCACCAAAAAGTCGCGTACTTTAATCACCGCCATTGCGGGCAGCATCGGCATTATATCCGTCTGCCTTGTGCTTGCGCTTTCAAGCGGTTTCAATAACTACATAGGAAAGACGGAAGAAGATATGCTTTCCTATTATCCCGTGACGGTCAGCGAAACCTCGCTCGATTTAACCTCGGCAATGACCAGCTTTATGAGCGGTTCGGCGCAGTCGGGTCTGCCCGATTTGTCCGAAGTGGGCGACAGGGTTTACATCAATTCCTTCCTTTCGCAGCTTGCGCAGGGCATGACCACCACCAACGACTTCACCGAGGGCAACGTTGCGGAAGTTGACGGCAAAAAGATGAACTACCTGGAATACTTGCAGGCAATGCCGGAAGAGCTGTACAATGCCATTCAGTATTCCTACGGCGTGGATATTTCAACCAATCTGTTCACCGATGTGGAAATAGGTTCGGTAACGACCAGCCAGGGCAGCAAGACCCCCATGCATATGTCGCTGGAGGCTCTGCGCGAATACTACACGTACCTTCTTACCTACCGCGCTGACGAGTTCTCCAACCTTACGCAGTTTGTTCATTACTTTACCGACGTTGTAAGCGTAATGCCCAATACCGACCTTACCAACGATAATTACGGGGAATATGTGCTTTCGCAGTACGATGTAGTCAGCGGCAACTTCCCCGAAAATGAGAACGAAGTCGTCCTTGTAGTGGGCGGCAGCAACGATGTGATTGACCTTACGCTAGTTCAGCTCGGCTTTATGACAGAGGAGGAGTTCCTCGACCTGTTCCTGTCCTCTTCTGACGGAAAAGAAAATGACGAACTGGCGGCCATTCCTTTCGACAGAATAGTAGGCAAGGAATACACGCTGTACGGCAACGATACGCTCTACAAGCCCGACAGCACTGGCCTTACCGGTTACAAATATATATACAACGGTTTTTCGCAGATAGGGAAGGACGGCAAGCCTTCGACGATAAATTCTGACGAGGGCAGAACTATAAAGATAAGCGGCATACTTCGTCTTAAAGACGGGCTCACCTACGGCTGTCTTTCGGACGGCCTCTGCATAACGGAGAGCCTGCTCAGCGACTACATCGCGCAGAATGTGCAGTCTTCCATTGTAAAAGATTTAAAGTCCTCAGAGGACAGCCGAATAATAAATACGATAGCGGGCGAACTGACCTTTGAAGACATATTCGAAGGCAAACTTGTACCTGTGGCAAAGTACAGTTCCACTGCAACAACGCTCACCGAACTTATCCGTTCGCTCGGCGGTAACGATACCCCTTCGGGCATATCTGTATACGCAAGGGATTTCACCACCAAGGAAGACATGCTTGCGTACATGGACGCGTGGAATACGGCAGTCTCCGCCGCAAGACAGGACTTTGAAAAGAACGGCGCAAACTCCGTGTATGCCGATGAAAACGGCGAGTACAACGGACCTACTGAGATAAATTACAACGATACCGTAGGCACGCTGATGGGAATGGTGAACACCATACTCAATGCCATAACTTACGTGCTTGTGGCGTTCACGGCAATATCGCTCGTCGTATCCACCGTAATGATAGGCGTAATAACCTACGTATCCGTGGTGGAGCGCACCAAGGAGATAGGCATACTCCGCTCGATAGGCGCGCGCAAGCGCGATATACGCCACGTATTCAACGCCGAAACATTCATTATCGGTCTGTTTGCGGGACTTATCGGCATAATAGTCGCCTATGTGTTCCAGATTATCATAAACCTCATTTTAACGCCTCTCACGGGCATATCGGGACTCGCGGCGCTGCCCGCTTGGCAGGCATTCATAATGGTATGCATAAGCGTAATACTCACGCTGATATCCGGCCTCATACCCGCCTCTGCCGCGGCTAAAAAGGACCCCGTTATAGCGCTCCGCACCGAGTAATATTTATGAAAAAATATTACAAAAAACGCTTAAATTAACAATCGTTAAAAAATTATTTATTTTATGCCGCGCAGGTACTTGACTAAAAATTTCCTGCGCGGTATAATATTTGCGCAAAAAGGGAATAGAAGAATCAGTAGCAGAAGTTCCCGTTTGCATGAAAAATAGTAAAAATTTTTACACCACGGAAATGATTTCGCGGTGAAAGGAGAACAAAATATGAAAAGGATGAAAAAAGCTATTGTCGGCTTAGCAGTAGGTGCAATCGCAGCTCTCGGCGTAGTAGGCTTTGCAGCTTGCGGCGAAAAGGCTGAAACTTACGATGGCGACTACCATTATACGACTTCTGGTTATGGTGACCCCGTGACCTATGGTATAAAGGTAAAGGTAACTGTTAAGGACGGCAAGATTGAGAAAGTTGAAGTTGTTAACAGCGACTATGTTGACGCTACCGATATGGGCGTAGACGAAGATGGCAACCCTGTTATAGTTGGTGGTTGGGATAATGGCGCTAACTGGGATAAAGAGCTCAACAATGAACTTGCTAAGTTTAAGGGTCTTTCCGTATCTGACGTGCTTGCGCTCAATGTTGCTAAGAATGATGCTGGTGAACCTCTTAAGTCTACCGATGATGGCTTCAACGCACTCAACGTTGGTGGCAAGAACCTTATTCTTACTGGTTCTACCCAGAGCTCTGGCAGACTTATCCTTGCCGTTCAGGATGCTCTTAAAGACCTCAAGTAATTTATAAAACAAAGCATAATTGCGCCGACGGATTTTCCGTCGGCGCTTTTGTCTGTAATAAACCTTTGCAAAATGTGCAAAAATGCTCCAAATTGTCGGCCCGTTCTTTTTTGTCGTGTTTTGGTTTGCCTTTGCGCCCTTTATAATGTATAATAACTTCAGTTATGGTTAAAAAGATTTTCGCACTTTCGGCCGCGGTGCTCGCCGCAGGCTTAATATCTTTTGTCTCCGCCGCGCCGGCTCCCGCAAAGGCCTATGCGCAGCAGGCTCAACCGCTTGCCGACCAGGTTTCGGACGATAAGCAGATACTTAAATATTCCAGGACTTTCTATGATATTTTTGGTACGGAGGCCACAATCGCGCTCTATGACTACTTTGAAACCGAGCAGTCGAAAAATGATGCGATTGAGTTCGTGGACGGCGTATATGATACCCTCAGGGCGCTTGAAAAGGAACTTTCAGTATCCATTGAAGGGTCGGATATATACAACTTCAACGCCGCGCCGGCAGGCGAAAAGGTGGAAATTTCGCAAAACACCTACAAAGTGCTTGAATACGCGCTTGAGGTGTACGCCGATACAAACGGCGCGTATAATGCGGGCGTCTACTATTCGGTTGATTTGTATGGTTTTGCCGCCCGTACGGACAATGAAAAGCGTCCCTATGACAGAGATGACTACACCACGCAGCTCCCCGACAAGAAGTACGTAAAAGCCTTTCAGGAGCTTTCTGAAAGCTTTGGCGACATAGCGCTTGCCAGTCAGGACGGTAAATATTACGTAATAAAGCCACAGGACGTGGTAAAGGTTGAGGGCGACCCCACGGAATACAATCTTCACATAGACCTTGGCGGCATAGGCAAGGGCTATGCGGCGGACGTGGTGGACGATATGCTTGAGGAGGCGGGCTATACAAACAGCTATTTTTCCTTCGGCTCTTCGTCTATGGCGATAAACGGCTCTGCCACCTCGGAGGACGGCAAGTGGGAACTTACCTTCCGCGACCCGCGCGGCAATCTGGTGGAGTATTACCTCACTACGCGCGCGGCAAACGTTTCGGTCTCCACTTCGGGCGACTATGAACAGTATTATGAAATTGGCGGCAAACGCTATTGTCACATCATAGACCCCGAAACTGGTTCGCCCATAAACAACGGCATAATCACTGCAACAGTAATCGGCGGCACCGCCGCTGAAGACGATGCGCGCACCACGGCGCTGTGCTGCATGACGCTCAAAGAGGCGCGCGAATACATGAACTCCGAAGAGGTAAAGCAGCTCGGCCTTAAGATTGCCGTGGTGTACCAGAACTTCCTCGGCTGGATGACGGTATACACCAATATGGCAGACGGCGAATATACGCTTTCCCTTCACAACTCGCTCTATTCGTGGGTGTACCTCGTAATAGTAGTACTTGTGGTAGTGGTTGCCGTGGCCATATATATAATCGTGCGCGTGGTAAATAAAAAGCGCCAGCTCAAAAATTCGCAGAGCGAAACAAAGTAAAACACTATGTCACTGAAAAAGGTCGAACAAGTAAAAAAAGACAGATTTTTCCGAATCTGGGATATTCTCGTATACGGCGTGATTATCGTTGTGGTTGTGGCGCTCTTTCTTGCCGTCACACTCACGGCGGATAAAAGCTCGCTTACGGCCATAAGCGCCTATTACGATAACGGCGTCGCCTTTTCCTATGACTTTGAAAAAGATGAACTTAACATCGCCATGCCCGACAACGTAAAGGTGGAGGACAACGGCGAAAACACTCTCACGATTATATTCTGCACGAATGGCGGCTCTTTAGATAAGCCTGAAAGCTATAACACAATAGTCATAGACAAGGCGGAGCGCACCGTTTCCGTCACCGAGAGCGACTGTTCCAACCGCAAGGACTGCGTCCATACGCCTGCCCTTAAGGACAGTTCCTCCCTTATAGTATGTTCGCCGCACCATTTGCGCATTTTGCCCGACGATTATAAGGACGACGGTCAGACCCTTCCCGTAGGCTGAAAAAAATTCCTCCGCTCTGATTGCGGAGGTTTTTTATTTTAAATAAATGAGCGGTATAACAATAAATTATTGCACGGATAAAATAAATTAAATTGCAAATTTAATTCAGAAATATTAAAAATAAAGAATACTTATTGACAAAATGACTGATTTTTTATATAATAAATACATAAATAAAAAACTATTTGAATTTTTACTCGCACTTAGGTTTTGCGGCATAAGCCGCAGGGACGGGAAACATGTCTAAAAAATTGAGATATGCACTGAGTATGATATGCGTTGTATGCGCCTTTGCGGCGGTGATTTTCGGCTGTGCGCTGTAATATGCCCCCTCTGATAATGCCCTGTTGTACATCTGCGTACGCGCTTAAAGCGATGGCCTTTAGGTCGCGCAGGAGCGAAAAAAATAAAATTTAATCTTTGAATTAAGGCGGAATTTATTCCGCTTTTTTTTATTTCAAATATTTGTCTGAAAAATATAAAAAACCGCCCGCGGCGAAACTTCGCCGCGGGCGGTTTTTATTTTTTAATTCCGCAGAAAATTATCTTACGTGAATAATTTTGCGGGGGCATTTTTCAACGCAGGTCATGCAACCGGTGCACTTTTTGTAGTCGAATACGGGAAGATCGTCCACCATAGTTATCGCACCGTGAGGGCAGTTCTTGGCGCATATGCCGCAGCCTATGCATCCGACCTTGCACTGCTTCATAACGTCCTTGCCCTTGCAGTGGGAGGAGCAGGCCACATATACGGGCGCCTTTACGGGTATCCTCTCAATGATGTGCTTGGGGCAGGCCATAATGCAGGCACCGCAGGAAGTGCATCTTTCGGGGATGACAACCGCAACGCCGTTTTCAATTTTTATGGCCTTTTCGGGGCAGGCTTTTGCGCAGTCGCCGCAGCCAAGGCAACCAGCCTTGCACAGCTTGTTGCCGCCGAGCAGAGTGTTGCAGGCCGCGCAGGTGTGATTTCCTTCATACCTGAACGCGTCGGGAGCATTTACGCCGCCGTTGCACTTTACTATTGCAACTGTGGGCTCGTCTTTGAGCATGCATATTCCAAGCAGTTCGGCAATTTCCTCCTTCTTTTCGGGGGAAGTTACGTGGCAGTCGGAAAGGTCTGCCTTGCCGCAGGCAAGCTTTTCGGCAAAGGCGCTGCAACCGGAGCAGCCGCAGCCGCCGCAGTTAGCACCTGCAAGGTTTTCAAGTATCTTGGTAACTTTTTCGTCTACGTCTACTTTGAAGAATTTTCCCACAAGCAGAATGGCTATTACAAGCACAATCGCAATTCCTGCGAATATGCCGGCCACAATGCCTACCGTCTTCCAGGTTTCGGCGTCTACGGTTCCGAGTGTAACAAGTAAATTCATAGCGCCCTCCTTAAAGCTGAATGTAGCTGAATACGGTGAACGCCATGCAGATTATGCTCGCCGTAATCATGGCTATGGGGAAGCCCTTCAAAGCCCTGGGCATGTCGCCGTAGCAGTTTATGCGTTCTCTGAGGCCGCTCATTATAACCATTACAAGCGTAAAGCCGAGGCCTGCAAAAACCGCATAGAGTACTGCCCAGCCGGTGTTCATGGCGGCGTCGCCTATTATGGAGCTCATGTCGCCGATGACCAGTTCGCACACGCCGAGAACGGCGCAGTTGGTGGTTATGAGGGGAAGGTAAATGCCCATTGCCTTGTAAAGCGTGGGGGAAACTTTCTTGATTATCTGTTCAATCATCTGCACAAGTACGGCGATGATGAAAATGAAGAATATAATTTCAAGGAAGTCTATCTTGAGGGGTACCATAACGTACTCATAGAGGGGGTATGTTATGGCGGTTGCAATTGCCATTACAAGGGTAACAGCCACGCCCATGCCTACCGCGGAAGAAGTCTTTTTGGAAACGCCGAGGAAGGGGCAGATGCCGTAGGTTTTAACGGTTATAAAGTTGTTTGTGAGTACTGCGGCAAGAACTATTGCTATAAATGTTCCCATTATGCTGCCTCCTTAACAAGCGATTCGCGGCTGAGGGGTCTGTTTTTTCTTTCCCTGCGGAAACGCTCTATGCTGTCCATGATGTATACAAACAGAGCAATGCAGATGCCGTATACGAGGAAGGAACCTGCGGGGGTTGCGAACGCGCCTATCTTGAAATTCATTACGGTTGCGCCGAATATCGTGCCTGAACCGAGGAATTCGCATATGATGCCCATTATCGTGAGCGCCGCGGTAAAGCCGAGGCCCGTTGCCACGCCGTCGAGCGCGGATTCGGGTACGGTGTGCTTGTTGGCGAACGCCTCTGCCCTGCCGAGTATTATGCAGTTTACGACTATCAGCGCGAGGAAACTGCCTAAGCTGTCATACAGGTCGGGAACGAACTTTTCCAGAATCATTCTGGCAAGCGTAACCAGCGTTGCGATTATTACGATATAAGCGGGTATACGGACTTCGTTGGGAATGAGCTTGCGAAGCGCGGATATCAGCATGTTGCTTAAGGTGAGAATTACCACAACGGTAAGGCCCATGCCAAGCGCACTGGATGCGGAGTGAATCATCGCAAGAGTGGGGCAGGTGCCCAGAACCAGCATAAATGTGGGGTTCTGGAACAAAATACCGTCGAGGGTTATTTTTGCGTACTTATTCATTCTTGCGCACCTCCATTGAGAAGATTTGTAGAAACGAAGTTTTTGGCTGTGTTTACAGAGTTTACGATTGCCGTCATTGTGTATTTAACGGTTGCGCCGCCGTGCAGCTGGTCATTCTGCCAGCCCTCTACGGTGAAGTCGCCGTTTACAGCAACGTTGTTGAAGTAATCATAGTCGTTCTGGTCAAGGCGGTCGATGTATGACTGGCCGACATTGCTTTCAATTACCATTTTGCCTATCTGCGTTACTTTGCCGTTTTCCGTTTTAACGACTATCCACGCAGTGACGCTGCCGCTTGCAAAGCCTTCTTTGCCTGTTGCGCTGACAATGTAGTTGTCGGTGCCGACTATTTTGTAAACGCTGTTTACGGTGCCTTTTTCAAGCTCTGCGGTGAACTTGCTTATGTCAACTGCTTCAACGGTGATCTCCTCGCCGTAAATTTCACTCATCTGTTCGTTGAGTTTCTGCTGTTCGATTGAGGCAATCTTGGAATAGGTGTCGTAGTTGCTTGCGGCAAACAGAGCGGCGTATACGCAGAGGAAGTTGGAGTAGCCCGCATTGGCGGTGGTGCC
>DVMA01000087.1 GCA_018715195.1 Candidatus Coproplasma excrementavium
TCAACGAATTTATCAGCGTCGATTATGTGCTGAAGGCTGAACGAATCAAGTCTTTCCAGCGCTTTTATAAGTTTACAAGGTTTTGTATCGTCCCACATATGATATGCCTCCCTGATTTGCTTAATTTCCATAAGCGGAAAGTGCAATAATTTCGGGGTTAAATTTCGTGCGTTTCCAAACCGTCCAGAATCTCTTCATACTTTTCGCGCTTGAAGGTGATGCTGTCGGGTGTCGTAACGGCGGCCGTGCCGCCTGCTACGCCGCAACGCAGAATTTCAGCCATATCGCCGCCGCGCGCAAGCGCAAACGTCGCCGCGGCAACCATTCCGTCGCCCGCGCCTATGGTTGAATTCATTGCCACATTTATGCTCTTGCAATAGAGGTTTTTGTTGCCGTCTGTAAGGATAGCCCCCTCTTTGCCGAGCGAAAGAAGTACATATTTGGCGCCGCGCCTTAAAAGTTCGCGGCAACCTTCCAGGGCGTCCTCCTTGCTGTTTACCGTTATACCAAGAGTGCTTTTCAGCTCCTCAAGATTGGGTTTTACAAGGTCAACGCCGCACTTTAATGATTCGAAAAGCCTTTCGCCCGAGGTGTCTACAATCTTTTTTACGCCTGCGGGAACCGCGCGGAGCACATCTGCATAGTATGAAGGCGCCATCCCCTTTGCAAGTCCGCCGGAAAGCACAACGGCTTCACAGCCTGCCGCAAGATGGCGCACTTTTTTTATAAGCTCTTCCATCTTGCCCCTGCTGACTTCGGGACTTATGTCGTCCACTTCAGTGAGCATTGACTTATGGTCGACGAACTTGTAATTTTCGCGTACGCGGCCGGGACACCATACGAATCTGTAAGGTACTCCCTCATAGTGCAGTTCCTGTTCAAAGAGTTTGCCGTTGTCCTCATACATAAATCCCGTAGCCGTAACCTGGGCGCCCAGTCTTTTGAGTCCGCGCGCCGCGTTTATGGCTTTACCGGTGAAAAATATTCTTTTGTTGAGTATTTTATTGGATTTACCCACGCTGAGACTTTCAACTTCCATGTTGACGTCTATGCACGGGCTGAGGCAAATTGTTAAAATCATTATAGACTCTCTGAAAGGCTGCGTTCGCAACAGAATTTTGCTGCGCCGTTACATTGAAATCATCTGAAGAGTTTCGTAAAGTTCATAGTTGAACTTCTTCTTCATGTTGACGGCTTCAATGATGTCCATATCTATTATTTCGTTCTTGTGTATGCCTACCACTCTGTTGCCGATGCCGTCGTTAAGAAGGCGTACGGCCTTGTTGCCGAACTGTGCGGCAAGCATTCTGTCCGCCATGGAGGGCGAACCGCCGCGCTGAACGTGGCCTATCGTGGTGGGACGTACGGAGTACGTGGTTATTGACTGAAGCTGTTTTGCAAATTCATCGGCGGAGCATACGCCTTCCGCTACGACTACTATGTTGGAATGTTTGCCGTTTGCGCGCGACCTGTTAATGCGCATTACGATGTCATCGAGGTCGAACACTACTTCGGGCACAACTATTATCTCTGCGCCGCTCGCAATGCCGGCATAGAGAGCTATATCGCCACAACGTCTGCCCATAACTTCCACGACGGAAATACGCTCGTGCGAGGTCATGGTGTCGCGCAGTTTGTTGATTATGTCTATGCAGGTGTTGACCGCCGTATCGAAACCGAGAGTATAGTCAGTATATTCAAGGTCGTTATCGATTGTTCCGGGTATGCCTATCGTAGGGATGCCGTAATCTTCGGAAAGACATTTTGCGCCCCTGAAAGAACCATCGCCGCCTATTACGACAAGGCCTTCTATTCCGCGTGCTTCAAGCGTGCGGACTGCCTTCTTCTGCCCTTCTTTCGTAAGCATTTCAAGGCATCTTGCGGTACGCAACTTTGTGCCGCCGCGCTGAACTATATCGGAAACCGAACGCATATCCATAGATACCATTTCGTCATCGATAAGTCCCTGATAGCCGCGTTCAATGCCGTAAACTTCCATGCCGAAATAAAGAGCGCTGCGCACTACCGCCCTTATGCAGGCGTTCATGCCGGGGGCATCGCCACCGCTCGTCAGCAAGCCTATTCTTTTCATAAAAACCTCCGCCAATACAAGTTTTTACATTTTAATTTTATGCGCGTCTGCGGTTATACCGCCTGCCCCCTTATTGCATGCCATAAAACGCGCAACCATATCATCACTTCAGTTATATATTATAACAAATCATAAAAAAAATTTCAATAGTTTTTAACAAATAAAACGCTAAAATATGAAAAGGACGCAAACACTGCGTTATTTGCAATGATTGCGCCTTTTTATTAAAATTATTACTGTAAATCTGGGCGATAGTGCAACTTGTACATGTTAATTATTTTCATTGTACGAGTTTTACGTCCTCATCGCCGAGGAAAGTGCTCAGTTCCGCAATCAGTCCGCGGCAATAATTTATGCCGCAGCCCAGTCTGAACCGCTGGTTGCCGCGCTTTATGGCGCAGTCGGTTTCGCCTTCGTAGTTTCCGAGCATCGTCACAAGTTCGTCAAAGTCCTCGTCGGAGAGCGCGGAGGTATTCAGCCAGAGCACCTCTCTTTTCTTCTTCTCCTCCCTGACCTCGGGCTTGTCTTCCTTCTGCGCGGAGGTATCGAACGCCGTGATTTTATCGAGAATTATTGTGGGTTCCTTGCCGTTGTCAAGGTCTAGCTTGCCCGAAACGCGCACAATTTTATCGTTGACGATGAGTCCGCGGAAACGTTCGTATATGGCGGGGAAGGCAAGACATTCCACCGTGCCGTACACGTCCTCGAGCGTGACGAACGCCATCTGAGCGCCCGTGCGCTTTGTGGTCGTCTTTTTGAATGCGGTGATTATGCCGCCCATCGTTACCTGCATTCCGCTGGTCACAGAGTTGTAAGTGCGCTCGCCGTCCTCGTCCTCGGTGTAGTCGTCCAGAAGGCTGCAATTGAAGTTGCAGTCGTCGAAAGAGCTCATATACTTTTCAAACGGGTGACCGCTTACGTATACGCCCAGCACTTCCTTTTCTTTTGCAAGTTTTTCGTTGAGCTCGTATTCGGGCACGTCGGGGTAGGAAACTTCAAGCTTCTCCTCCTCGATTATGTCGCCGAACAGACTTATCTGCGCGCTGTTCTTCTGCTTTGCAATGCTTGAGGCACGCTGATAGAGAGTATCGTATACGAGAATGAGCTGCGAACGGTGTACGCCCATCGAATCGAACGCGCCCGCATAGATAAGCCCCTCAATCATTCGCTTGTTTATCATCGAGGCGCAGCGGGAAATGAAGTCGGGGAAATCTGCGAAAGGTCCGTGTTCCGTCCTCTCGGCGATTACCTGGTCAACCGCCGCCTGGCCCGTTCCTTTGAGGGCGGAAAGTCCGAAGCGCACGCCGTCGTTCTCTACCGAGAAAACAGTCTTGGAACGGTTGATGTCTGGCGGGAAAACTTTGAGTCCCTTTTCCTTGAGATAGAGTACGTATTTGGTTATCTCGTCTATCTTGTTGAGTCTGTTGTTCAGAAGACCGCAGATAAACTCTTTTATATAGTATTTTTTCAGCCACGCAGTCTGGTAGGCAAGCGTTGCGTATGCCGCCGCGTGAGATTTGTTGAACGCGTACGAGGCAAAGCCCTCCATGTCGGCGAAGATTTTGGAGGCTACTTCCGCCGAAATGCCGTTTTTGATGCAACCTTCTATGTGGGAGCCGTTTACATCGCTGGTTCCGCCGTATATGAATTTATCCTTCTGCGCGAGCAGCGTCTTTTTATCCTTTTTGCCCATTGCGCGGCGGACGAGGTCGGCTTCGCCGAGCGAAAAGCCTGCAAGATACTGGAATATCTGCATGACCTGTTCCTGATATACGGGTATGCCGTAGGTGACCTTTAAAATCTTTTCTTCCTGCGGGCAGTCGTAGGTTATTTCCTCCGTGCCGTGCTTGCGGTTGCAGAACGAATCGATGAACTTCATGGGACCGGGTCGGTAGAGCGAAACGCCCGCTATCAGGTCCTCCAAAGTATCGGGTTTGAGCTGTCGCATGAATTTTTTCATGCCGCCCGCTTCAAGCTGGAACACGCCGTCGGTATCGCCTTCGGAAATGAGTTCGTATGCGCCTGCGTCCGTGTAGCCTATTTTGGTGAAATCGATGTCTATGCCGTAATCTTCCTTGATGTAGTCCATGCACTTTTTGATATCGGTGAGGGTTACGAGTGCAAGGAAGTCCATCTTCAGCATGCCCAGCGCCTCAATTTCCTTTGCGACGAACTGGGTGGTTATATCTTCGCCGTTGCGCGAAAGCGGCACGTTGTCGGCTATCTTTTTGCGGCAGATTACTACGCCCGCGGCGTGCATGCCCGTCTGACGGGGCATTCCCTCTATCTTGCGCGCCATGTCTATTACAGAGTGAAGAGTGGCATCGTTTTCATAGAGTTCGCAGAATTCCGCATTGCGCGCAAGCTGCAATTCGTTGAGCTTGTCGGCCAACGAGGCGCGCTTGTCCTCGTCCGTTTCGGCCTCCACTTTTTTGCGCTGTTTTTCTATGTTAAGGCCGAGCAGGTCGCTTATGGAGGTCTTGCCGTCCATTATTTTGGTGAGCCTGTCCGTCTCCGAATAGGGAACGCGCATAACTCTGCCGACGTCTTTTATGGAGTTCTTTGCGGCCATTGTGCCGAAGGTCACTATCTGGCAGACGTTTTCGGGGTGGTACTTTTCGCGCACGTACTCAATGGTTTCGCAGCGTCTGTCGGTACAGAAGTCTATATCGAAGTCGGGCATGGATACGCGGTCGGGATTGAGGAAACGTTCGAACAGCAAATCGTATTGCAGCGGCTCCACGTCGGTTATGCCTATCGAATAGGCTACTATCGAACTTACGCCCGAACCTCTTCCGGGGCCTACGGGTATGCCCTGCTTGCGCGACCAGTTTATGAAGTCCCACACGATAAGGTAGTATTCCGCATAACCCATCGAGCAGATTATGCCAAGTTCGTAGTCGGCGCGCGTTCGCTCCCTCTCCGTGACGGTGCCGTAGCGCCTTACAAGGCCTTCATCGGTGAGTTTTCTGAGATACTGTTCGGGCGTGCTGCCGTCCGGCGGAGTGTAGCCGGGAATGAGCGTCATATCCCTTATCGGGTAACCCTTTTTATCGAGATTGAAAGCGGGCTCCTCTATCTTATCGGCAATCACGCGGGTGTTGGATATTGCCTTAGGCAGATTGGGAAAAAGCTCCGCCATTTCGTCGCCCGACTTGAAGTAAAATTCCTTGGTGCCGAATTTCATTCGCTTGGGGTCGTCCAGCGTGGTCTTTGTCTGAATGCACAGCAGCACGTCCTGCATTTCGGAGTCTTCCTTTTTAAGGTAATGCACGTCGTTGGTTGCCACAAGCTCTACGCCTATTTCGTCCGCAAGCGTCACAAGCAGAGGCAGAACGCGCTTTTCCTCGTCCAGACCGTGGTTCTGTATCTCTATGTAAAAGTCGTCGCCGAAGATTCCCTTGAGGTATAACGCAAGCTCCTTTGCACCGTCGTAGTCGCCCGCAAGCAGCTTTCTGGGTATGCCGCCTGCTATGCAGGCCGAAAGGCAGATTACCCCCTCCGAATGTTCTTTGAGCACCTTGTAGTCAATCTTCGGTTTGTAGTAAAAGCCGTCAACGAAGGCCATGGAGTCAAGCTGAACAAGGTTTTTGTATCCCGCCTTATTTTTTGCCAGCAGAATAAGGTGCTCCGCAGCCTTGTCCTTCTTTTCGTTCATGTCCTTGGTCACGTAAAATTCGCAGCCAATAATGTATTTTATACCCGCAACGGCGGCTTTTTCTGCAAAGTGCAGAGTGCCGTACATGTTGCCGTGGTCAGTCATGGCAACGGCGTTTATTCCGTTTTCCTTGCAGTACTCCACAAGGTTATCAATTTTGCACGCTCCGTCCAGCAGCGAATATTCAGTATGCAGATGAAGGTGTACGAAATCAGTCATTATTTATCCTCTTGTCGGTTGCTTGAAATGGCCTTCCGCGGACTTTTTGGCGTAAAGGCACTATATTTATGCGTCTCCGCCGAATTATATCTTTGTCGGCGGGTTAATATAAGTATTGATTATATAAATTTATCGTGTTTTTGTCAGTGTAAATCTTTAAAAAATGCGGTCTTTGCATGTTTTTTGCGTTGCTTGCCCCATAAATAGGCCAATGAAAAACCGCCTGATATGATTAAAAAATTCGTCAGAATCAGTCCTGGGCGAGCGATTTTGCTATTTCCATAATCTTTCTTATGCGGTGGTTGAGGCAGCTTTTGGAAATTTTAAGCCTGTCCGCAAGCTCCTGCATGGAAGCGTTCTTGTCGGCCAGTCTGCCCTCCGCCACGGAAAACAGGTTTTCGTCAAGACTCTGCAACCCTATCGTGGTGCGTATCACTTCAATTGCCTGCACCTGCTTTACAGAAGCGGAAAGACTTTTATCGATATTTGATACAGAGCAATTGTTCACTCTGTTTTCGTTGTTGGCGTTACCGCGCGTGCGCGCAGTCTCTTTGAGGCGGTCAAGCGACTTCTGTGCATCCATAACCGTGAGCGCGGCAGAGATTGCGTCTATGCTTTTAAGATACACAACCGCGCTGTCCTTGCGCATTACCAGTTTGGCAAGAATATCAAATCCGCACAGCAGGTCGGAAAAATCCGCCGCCGTATTTTTGTTGCGGAATACCACTTCAAAGTGATAGCCCGTGCTTGCAAAGCTGGCTGAATCGGGCAGAGTGCAACTTCCGCCGCCAAGGAATGCACCCTTGATGTAGGCGGCCGCACAACTCTTTCCGTCGGCAACAGAGCCTATGGAAAAATCGAGAAAGCGCCCCTCTCCGTCCTCGCCGAGCACACCCAGCTCTTTCAAAAGCTCGCTGCTTTCGCTGTTCACGCAGGAAAATACCAGCTTGTCCTTGCCGCTGGAAAGGTCGGAACGCGAGGAAAAGTCGCTTATTTCAACGTTGAACACGCTTTCAAGCATATCTGAAAAGAAGTGAGCGGTCTGCTCGCTTTCGGTGTAGAGTTCAAACCCGAAATCTGCGCCCGATTTTATAAGACTGCCGCTGGTGCGCACAAACGCCGAAAGGGCGGCCAGATATTCCTCTTTGCCACCCGAAAAGTTTTTTATTATTTCAGTTTTAATTTCTTCGGTAAAATTAGTCATTTCAAAAAATTCTGCGCTGCGCGCCGTTCACATGTGAGTTTTTTTGTACTCCGCAAAACGGAATTTAGGCTCGCGGCCGTCAATGTTGTCTATTCTGTCAAGCGGCATATCGGGCGAAGACAAAAGCTGTTCGGCTATCTTCGTGTCCCCCACTCTGTCTGCGGAATGAGCGTCGGAGTCTATTACAAATCTCGCTCCCGCGTCTGCCATAATGCGGAGATCTTCGGGAGTTATGTGATATTTCTTTGTGTTAATCTCTATATACGTTCCGTAGTCGGCACAGCATTTGGCAACTTCTTTTATGTCGCAGAAGCACCTGAAATTTATGTGCGTGAGTATGTCTATGGGGTTCTTTTTTACAGCCTCTATATATGCCCTGGTTGTCGTTTCAAACAGCTTGTCCGCAGGCTTTTTGCCCGATTTATAGGCAAAATAGTTCCTTACGGAGAGGGTATAAAAATCTCTTATATTTTTGTACCACAACACTTCGTGTAGTCCGCAAAGATAGAGGTCAAAATACTGCAGGTCGGACTCTTTCATATCGGTAAAGCCGTCCGAGGAGATGAGGTTGCTCTCCATTCCCATAAGCACCTTTACGCCCGTTGCTTCCTCCGCCGCGGTGCATTCGGCACGGAGCGCCGCAAGTTTTCTGCGGCGCAGGCCGAAAATTATGTGGTTGAATCCGTGGTCGGTAATGCCTATGGCTTTAAGCCCCTTTTTCTGCGCGGCAACCGTGTTCTCCATTACGGTATTTTTTCCGTGAGAATACGGCGTGTGCGTATGGTAATCGCCCGTTAAAATCATTCAAAATCTCCGATGTAACAAACTTCTTCTTTCAGCGTTATGCCGAACTTTTTGTAAACTTCCTGTTTTATGTATTTTATCAGTCTGAAAACGTCCTCCGCGCGCTCTCCCTCATTTATGATAAAGTTTGCGTGGTCGCGGCTGACGTAAGCCTTTCCGAAGGTTGCGCCTTTAATTCCCGCACTTTCAATTATTTTCCCCGCGCTTACGCCGCAGTAGTTTTCAAACACGCAGCCGCAACTTCTGCCTGCCGGAATATGAGAACGTGCCGAAAGCGCGTCTTTTATGTTTTTTCGTACAATTTGCGGATTTTCGCGCTTTAAACGCAATTTTACGCTCAAAATAAAGCACTTTATGTCACGCATAGTACTATGCTTATAGCTAAAATCGCACTCTTTATTGCTTAGCTCGCGAATTTTTCCGTCAAAAATGCGGACCGATTCAACACATTCCGAAATATACTTTCCCGCCCCGCCGTTCATGTATACAATTCCGCCGAGGCTTGCGGGAATGCCTGCAAGAAATTCTGCGCCGCTGTATCCTTTCTGTCTGCAAAGCTTTAAAAGAGCGGATACCGCCGCGCCGCACGAAAGGTTTAAAATAACCTCTCCTTCTTGCTCTTCTTCATAAAAAGAGTTCAGCTGTGAAGTACAGATTATTATTCCGTCGTACACGCCGTCGCAGGCAAGTACGTCAGACCCGGCTCCCAGAATAAAAAATTTTTCACCGCTTTTTGTAAGTGAGGCAAAACATTTGCATGCCTCTTCTTCTGTCCGCGGAAATAAAGCTAAATCTGCCACTCCTCCGCAGCCGTATGTAGTATTTTTGGAAAAACTGAAATTCTTTTCGGAAGGTACGGCGCTCAGCGCACCGTTCAAGCGTCTTTCACGCAATTTATCTACCTCTATATAATAACATTTTTTTTAAAATTTTACAATGGTTTGAGCAAGGTTTTAAGCATATTTATATCGCCCGAAACTGCGCACTGTTTTATTCTGGACAGAGCCTCGCTGCTGATTACGGGTGAAACGGTATAAACAAAACTTATATTTTCTAGCTGGTGCAGCGCATTGTCATAGAGATTCGCGCCGTCGTACATCATACATATTCTGTTCAGCGATAAATGATTTTTTTGCACGTAGCTTACAAATTCTCTGCCGCGTACTCCCTTTTCTCCGCCGCTCAATACAGAGATATTCTGAAAGAGGTCGCAAAAATCTTCAATCGGAGATACGCTGAACGGAACACCCCTTGTCATAAGTCTTACAATGTCGCGCTGAGTGCCGAGCAAAAATTTATACTGACCGTCCAAAAGACTTACATACGCGCTCTGCGGCGGGAGGACATCAGCGCCGCTGACACCCGCAAAAAGAGCAGCAACACCCGTAAGATTGTCTTTGCCGCCGTTTATTACTGTATTTTCGGCGTTGGCCTGAGTAAAATCACCGCCATCTAATGTAATCAGACAGTATGCTCCGCGACACCATACCTGCGAGGGATTATTTCCATCCACAAGACTTTCTATGCCGTAAAAGCCTGAACCGTATGAAATTATGTCCGGCATGTTGCCCGATTCGATGTTTGCCCGCGCCGCATCTGCGGATACGGCGGTAACCTCCGTATAGACGCCGCTCTCTTCATAATAATTATTTGCAAGCGATTGCAGATATTCCGCGCGCGAGCCCTTACCGCCTTCAAAGCTGTCTATCTGCCACAGAGTAAGCGCTACGGCTTTGTTTTCCTTTTTTTCGGAATCGGTTTGCGAAAAAGCGACCACTGCGCCCGCAATTACGGCAAATACGCACAGGCAGGCGCCAACAAGTCTTAGTAATCTGCGCATAATATATTTTATATCGCAGACTTCCTAAAAATACATAGGGGAGCGTTCTCTTTTTTAAGAAAATGCTCCCCGTCGTCCGTTTTAAAACATATTTCCGCGCAAATATCTGTAATTTCAAAAATCTGTTTTTCAAAAAGTTCTGTATTCAAAGCGGATAAAACGCTTTAAATCGGACTATATTTATAAAGCGTTTCCGCTTGTACTATTATTGTGAGCAAACGATTGCCCGTTATGCGCTACAGTCGAAAAATTTTTTCAACGGTTTGGTGCAATATTCTGGTATAAGAAATTTTTTACCCGCTTTGAATAAAGCATGCTTACAGACCGCGGGCAGCATATTTTCATTGCATAAAAAAACCGCACCCTTTTTGGGTGCGGTTTTGAAGTTTTGAGTATAAAACTCAGTCTTCGTCGTCCTCTTCGGGAAGTTCTACGTTGTGGTAGATATCCTGAACATCGTCAAGCTCGTTGAGTCTGTCAAGCATCTTTACAAATGTTTCCTGCTTGTCGGGGTCAAGCGTGATGTAGTTCTGGGGTATCATCTTTACGGCCGCTTCGAAGAAGTTTACACCCTTTCCTTCAAGATAGCTGCGTACCGCAGAGAAGTTTTCGGGTGCGCAGTATACTTCATACGCGTCGTCCTGAGCGGTGTAATCGTCCGCGCCGGAATCGAGGCAGTATTCCATCATCGTGTCTTCGTCGAGTGCGGGCGTACGCTCAATTGCGAAATAACCCTTTTTATCGAACATATAGGATACGCAGCCCGAGTTACCCATCTGGCCGCCACACTTGGACATTGTCGAGCGCACGTCGCCCGCGGTCCTGTTTACGTTATCGGTAAGCGTTGTGATAATAACAGCCGCACCGCCTACGCCGTATCCTTCATAGGTGAGTTCCTTGTATTCCTTATCGCCCAGTTCGCCTGCAGCCTTTGCAATGGAGCGCTTTATGGTATCGTTGGGCATGTTGTTGGCCTTAGCCTTGGCAATGGCATCGGCAAGCTTGCTGTTGGTTTCGGGATTGGGGTTGCCCTTTGCCGCAACGGCTATTTCCCTGCCGAGCTTGGTGAACATTGCGCCGCGCGCTGCATCCGTCTTGCCTTTCTTGGCCTGTATGTTGTGCCATTTGGAATGTCCTGACATTTTATAACCTCCGTAATTGTTTATGGCGGAATTACTCTCTTTCCGCTCCGTGTAAAAGATACATCAAGATTCCCGCGGAAACTGCGGCATTCAGACTCTCGCACGTAGGGCGCATAGGTATTTTTACCGTAAACTGCGCCGCGCCGCGTACCGCAGAGCTCAGTCCCGACCCCTCGCTGCCTATGCACAGGCAGAACTTTTCAGGGGCACGGAAAGTATATGCGTTTTCACCGTTCATGTCGGCGCAGACGAGCGGAGTGCCGTCGAGAGCCGACAACACTTCTTCGGCAGAGCCCTGCATTATTTCGGCAAAGAAAACGCCGCTCATGCTAGAACGCACGCATTTTGGTGAGAACGGGTCAGCGCAGTTTATCATGTAAATCTGACCATAACCCGCAGCGTTTGCCGTACGGATAATCGTTCCCACATTGCCAGGGTCCTGCAGGCCGTCAAGCAGTATGCACCTGCCGTGCGGCCGAACGATGACGTTTGCAGGTATTCTGACCGAGGCGATAACGCCCTGGGGTGTTCTCTCGTCCGATATATATTCAAACACCGCGCGCGAAACAATCATTGCGCCGGGGAAGTACGCCGAGTACTCTTCGGTACAAGCAACGGTCGTGACTTCCATTCCCGCAGCTATGCATTCGGATACCATCTTGTACCCTTCAACCAGATATTCGCCGCGTTCGCGTCTGAATTTTTTTTCTTTGAGCGCCGCAAGAGCCTTTACTTTTTCGTTGAATCTTGACTGTATAATCATAAAAAGGTAAAAAATTAAGCCTGTATTTCAAGGCTTAATCGTACGCTGGGGTTCTTAAACGGCAGCCTTTGCCTTTTCAGCGAGTGCAGCGAAAGCAGCGGCGTCGTTGATGGCGAGGTCGGCAAGAACTTTTCTGTTGAGGTTAATGCCCGCAGCTTTGAGCCCGTGCATGAATTTGGAATAGGAAAGTCCGTTGATTCTTGCAGCTGCGTTGATACGTGCAATCCACAGGCTGCGCATATCGCGCTTACGGAGTTTGCGGCCCTTGAACGCATAGTTCAGAGACTTCATCACGGCTTCGCGTGCGATTCTGTAAGACTTGGACTTGTTGCCGAAATAGCCCTTTGCAAGGCGGAATATCTTTCTGCGCTTTTTGAGCGCGTTTACTGTTCTTTTAATACGCATACGGTTATGACCTCCTTAGTCCTTGTAGGGAATCATCGACTTTACGGTAGATTCCTGAGTGGAAGAAACTAACGTGTTCTTACGCAAATTTCTCTTTCTCTTTCTGTTCTTGGTTTCTGCTTTGTGGTTTTTGCCGCTGTGCGCCCTCTTTACCAAGCCGGTAGAAGTAAGCCAGAAACGCTTTTTGGTGCTGCTGTGTGATTTCTGCTTGGGCATATTTATTAACCTCCGATAAAATTTAATTTAAAATGCGGGTAATTTTCACGCTTTGGCAGGAGAAAGCATCATGGTGATGTTTCTGCCTTCGGTAACGGGTTTTTTATCCATTACCGCCTTGCCGTCTAAGCCTTCGAAAAAGTTTTCCATAACTTTTGCGCCGAGATAAGAGCGGGAATTTTCCCTGCCCTTCATCCTTATGGACACCTTGACTTTATTGCCTGCCTCTAAAAACTTAAGGCATTGCTTGGTCTTTACGGCGATATCGCCTACGTCAATGGTCATGGAAAGCCTTATTTCCTTAATCTCAACAACGGTCTGGTTTCTGCGGTTTTCCTTATCCTTTTTTGCCTGCTCGTACTTGAATTTGGAATAGTCCATTATTTTGCATACGGGAGGATTTGCCGCGGGGGAGATCTTTACAAGATCGAGCTCCTGGTCGTAGGCCAGCCTCTGAGCCTGTGCGGCAGACATAACGCCGAGCATTTGTCCGTCGGATGCTATTACCCTTACTTCCCTGTCGCGGATATCTTCATTGATAGAATAGGAATCTTTAATAAGTCATTTACCTCTCATTTTATTTGACCCGCAAAAAAAAGCGGATTGCAAAAGCAACCCGCATAATGACAAAATAACTGCCGTTTAAGCAATATTTTCATTATTTGCCGATACAGACCATCCATACGGCGAAAGGTTTTGCCTTTGCTTACTCAATAATATTACAATACCGCAATAAAAATGTCAAACGTTTTGCGCGCATAAAAAATTATTTTTTAAATTTTATGCGTTGTACGTTTTATGCAAAGTCCGCCGCAGTTTGCGGCGGACTTTTAACTTTTTCAGAACGTTACCTTGTTCTTGTTGTCTTCGTATACAAGATTTGCAAACTCGTCTACGGACATAGTCATCTTCTCTTCTACTCCGCGCTTGTTTACGTTTACGGTGTCTTCGTTTGCCTCGGCATCGCCGACTACTACGACGTAGGGAACTTTTTCAAGCTTTGCCTCTCTTATCTTGTAGCCTATCTTTTCGTTTCTGCCGTCGATTTCAACGCGCAGACCCTTTTCGCGCAGTTTTTCGGCCACGGACTCGGCATAAACGGCTGTTCTGTCGGTTATGGGCAGAATCTTTACCTGCACGGGAGCAAGCCATACGGGGAACTTGCCCGCATAGTGCTCTATGAGAATGCCGATGAATCTCTCCATAGAGCCGTAGATTGCGCGGTGAATCATTATGGGACGATGCTTTGCGCCGTCCTCGCCTACATACTCGAGTTCGAAACGCTGGGGCATCTGGAAGTCGAGCTGTATGGTGCCGCACTGCCACGTTCTGCCGATGCTGTCCTGAAGGTGGAAGTCAATCTTGGGTCCGTAGAATGCGCCGTCGCCCTCGTTGATTTCGTACTCGAGGTTCATTTCCTCAAGCGCCTCTTTGAGCGCGTTGGTAGCTGCGTTCCACTCCTCTTCCGTTCCCATGCTGTCCTTGGGACGGGTGGAGAGCTCTACTTTATACTTGAAGCCGAACTGCTTGTAAATTTTATCGGTAAGCCTTACAACGCCCTTTATTTCGTCTGTAATTTGTTCGGGCAGCATGAAGATGTGCGCATCGTCCTGCGTGAAGCAGCGAACGCGGAACAGACCGTGGAGCTGGCCGCTCTTTTCGTGTCTGTGAACGAGACCCATTTCACCCATTCTTATGGGCAGGTCCTTATAGCTGTGAGGCTGAAGTTTGTATACCAGCATGCCGCCGGGGCAGTTCATGGGCTTTACGCAGTAGTCCTCGCCGTCGATTTTGGTGGTATACATGTTGTCCTTGTAGTGGTCCCAGTGGCCGGAGTTTTCCCAGAGCGTGCGGGAAAGAATTATGGGCGTCTGAATTTCCACATAGCCTTCCTTGCGGTGAAGGTCGCGCCAGTAGTCGGCAAGTATGTTTTTGAGCACCATGCCGTTGGGAAGGAAGAACGGGAAGCCCCTGCCCTCGTTGAGAAGGGCAAACAGCTTGAGTTCCTTGCCGAGCTTGATGTGGTCGCGCTTTTTGGCCTCTTCAAGCATGTTGAAGTAAGCCTCCATTTCGTCCTTCTTGGCAAAAGCTACGCCGTAGATGCGGGTGAGCATCTTGTTCTTTTCGTTGCCGCGCCAGTAAGCGCCTGCAAGCGAGGTGAGCTTGAACGCCTTTATTCTGCCCGTCGAGGGAAGGTGAGGTCCGCGGCAAAGGTCGGTGAACGCACCCTGCTTGTAGAAGGAGATAACGGCGTCTTCGGGGAGGTCGTTGATGAGCTCTACCTTATACTTCTCCTTGTAGCGCGTCATGAGCTCGATTGCCTCTTTTCTGGGCAGCTCGAAACGCTCTATGGGGGTGTTGGCCTTGATTATCTTCTGCATTTCGGCCTCTATCTTGCCGAAGTCCTCCTGCGTTATGGGAGTGTTGAAGTCTATGTCGTAGTAAAAGCCGTTTTCGATTACGGGACCTATCGCAAGTTTGCAGGTGGGGAAAATGGTCTTTACCGCTTGGGCGAGCACGTGCGCGCAGGTGTGACGGTATACCTCAAGTCCCTCCTTGTCTTTCAGAGTTACGAATTCCAGCTTGTCCCCTGCGGAGAGAGCTGCGGAAAGATCGCAGAGCTTATCGTTGATTTTGACGGCAACTGCATTTCTTGCAAGCGAATCGCTTATCGCTTTGGCGGCATCCATAGCCTTAGCGCCGTCGTCAAGCGTGAGAGAATCGCCGTTCC
>DVMA01000088.1 GCA_018715195.1 Candidatus Coproplasma excrementavium
CTCGCGGAATCGTTTTTACTTTCTTTTCCTCCGGGTACTAAGATGTTTCAGTTCCCCGGGTTCCCCTCATACAGCTATGTATTCACTGTATGATAACGCAGCGTTACCTGCGCTGAGTTCCCTCATTCGGACATCTGCGGATCACAGGATATTTGCTCCTCCCCGCAGCTTTTCGCAGCTTGTCACGTCCTTCTTCGGCGCCATGTACCAAGGCATCCTCCGTATGCTCTTTGTAGCTTGATCTTTGTTCCGTACGCTTTCACGTACGTCCTACTCGTCCTTGCGTTACAAAAAATTCTACAACTTTAACTCGACTAATTCAATTTCTACAGTTTCGAAACCAAACAAAATTGTCCGCTTTCTTAATCGTATTAACCAAAATCAATCTGTAAATTGCCTTTTGTACTTTATATTCTTTTCTATGCAGTTGTCAATCTTCGTTCATCTGCTAAAGCAGATTTTCAAGCATTTCTTAATGATTTGCTTGGCTACCTCAACGACAGCTTTTACATCATACCAAAACATAGTATAGATGTCAAGCAAATTTTAAAAATTTTTTTAAAAAATTTGACGATTTTTTCGGGCTGTAAAAATACCACAAAATACAGTATTTATTAACACAATATATAGTATGTACGCGCGTTTCTATATTATATAAAGAGAAAGTGCTCCACCGCGAAAGGATTGTATTTTCCGCGTTTATGCCCGCACCCGCCAAGCTCAGCCCGCGCCCGCCGAGGAGAAATATTTTGCCAGCCGATAGAGAATTTCCTTATCGGCTATACCCGCGACGTGGTCAAGCGGATAGCCTCCTTGCGCATAAGACGGTTGCTCGCTCCCGACGGAGCTCTGCGCCGATTCTTTCCCGCCGACCGAGCAGGAACTTCCGCTCTGCCCTCTGCCCGCGTCTTTTACGCCGCCTGAGGGTCTGTCAGACGCAATGTCGGAACAGCCGTCAGAATGGCCGCCGAATGAGCCGTCGGAAGAGCCATTGCTTTCCTTGTCGGCGCCGCCGTTGAACGCAGAGATTATGCCCTCCAGCTCCTCCGCGCTTTTCAGCGCAGACTTCACCTCCTCCCCGCCGAAGGTTTCTAGTACGGGGCGCAGAGTCTTTAAAGTATCGCCGCCCTTGCCGCCATACATGAGCAACATGAGAATGAGAAAAAGTTGCATAAAAATTTACCGCCGCATAGATTGATATTAACATTATATGCGGAGGGTGCGATGAAAGATTTTAAAAGTTATACCAAAGGCGGCGGCGAAAAGCCCGACGGCAACGGCGGAAAGTTTGACGACGACAAGGGCGTTAAACTGGTTAAGCAGGTTGCAGACTCAATGAAAGGCAAGAGCAGCGGCGAGATTATGCGCGCCGTGATTGACGAGGCAGAGCGCGGCAAGCGCGCGGGTACGCTTACAAATGCCGACCTTGACAACTTTTATCAGCTTATGGCGCCCACGCTGGACGGATTCAGACGGCGCAAGCTGAAGAGCATTGTAGACAGACTGAAAAAGTTGTGACGGCGTTTGTTCCGAGTACAGAGCGCAGCGGAATGTCTTTTCCGAAACGGTTTTACATATGAAGGCAAGAATGGCTTTTGCCAGTGTAAAATATGCGGAGCGGCAGAAAATTCTGCCGCTCCGCATAACAATATTTAAGGCATATATACGGGTTAATTGCCGTATTGTTTGAATTTTGCGGGGCACTCTGCGTTGCGGCTGTATTCCGCTTAACCCTTGCCGACTGCCTCCACCGCGGTGAGGAAGAGTTCTATCTCCCTTTCGGAATTAAACGGCGAGAGCGATGCCCTTATGAGCCCGCAGTCCGTAGTGCCGAGAGCCTCGTGCATGAGCGGCGCGCAGTGCAACCCGCCGCGCACGCATACGGAAAATTCCTCGGAAAGTCTGTATGCGGCCTGCTCGGAGTCCGTGCCGTCTAGTGAAAAGGCGGCTATGCCAACGCTGTTGGGACGGGAATACAGCTTTACGAACGGCAATTTTGAAAGCTGAACGTGCAGTTCCGAAGTGAGATGGCGGAGCTTGTCGCGCTCCTCGTTGAAGTGAGATTTGAGATACAGCACGCCCTCTGCAAGCGAAACTATGGCGGGATAGTTGACCGTGCCGCACTCCAGACGGTCGGGATAAAATTCGGGCATATCCAGATTGAAACTCTGACTGCCCGTTCCTCCGAACATTATGGGACGGGGGTCAACTCTCTCCGAAAAGAGCAGAGCGCCGCTGCCCTGGATGCCGTACATGCCCTTGTGCCCGGCTACGGCAAGCGCGTCTATGCCCCAGGCTTTCATATCCACGGGAATATGTCCGCAGGCCTGCGCGCCGTCACAGATGAGCAGTGTGCGCGGAGGAATCATTGAGCGCAGCCTTGAAATATCGGGGCAGGCGCCCGTGACGTTTGAGGCAAGCGTTATAACGACCGCGCGGGTATCTGCACGGACCATTGAAGCGAGCGCCGCCAAATCGACATTTCCGTCAGCGCGGACAGGCGCGAGCGTTACCTCCACCCCCTCCTTTTCCAGGTATTGCAAAGGGCGCAGTACGGAGTTGTGCTCTGCAAATGTAGTCACCACCTTATCCCCCGGTCGGAGTGCGCCGAGCAGGGCGATATTGAGCGCTTCGGTACAGTTTTTAGTGAAGATTGTGCGGTCGCACGAGTAGCCGCCAAAAAATTCCATGAGGGCGCGGCGGCAGGCATATACTCTTTCGGAGCAGGCCACGGAAAGTTTGTGACCGCTTCTGCCAGGATTTGCGCACATTCTGAGTGCGGCGGAGACGGCTGAAAGCACGCTTGCAGGCTTGAACCCGCCCGTGGCGGCGTTATCGAAATAAATCATTTTGGCAATTACCTCCCCAATTTCATACTATGTTATATATACGGCGGCGCGCGGCGAAAAATTGCGGCGCAAAACGACGAAAAATGACGGCGCGCGGCGTAAATTTTTTACGGTACGGCCCGCGAGGGCCGTGGGAAGGTTGAAAATGGGCGATTTGCTTGCAGTTTTCCGTTCGCGGACTCAGGCCGTGCAATGCAGAACTATGCTGTGCGAAAGGGGCGTACGCGCGGAAGTTGTGCCGACCCCTTCCTACCTTAAACTGGGGTGCGGCTTTTCGGTAAAAATTCCCGCAGCGGCGGCAGAAACAGCCAAAAAAGCCATTGCGCGGGCGGCATACTCCGCCTTCTACGGGTATGTGCGGCTGGACGGTACAAGACATATTTAATTTTAAAGTGCGGCCGCAGGTGCTTTTGCACCCGCGGCCGCTTGCCTTGCCGCTTAAAAAGTGGTAAAATTTTTTTATGGATGAAATTACAGCAGAAAAAATTTTGAGCGAACTTAAGCGGCTTTATCCCGACGCAAAGCCCGCTCTGCAATATAACTCCCCTTACGAGCTGCTTGTGGCAGTAATACTTTCGGCACAATGCACGGACGAACGTGTGAATAAAGTGACAAGCGTGCTCTTTAAGGAACACAACACGCCGCAGACGATGCTCACACTCACCCAGGAGCAGTTGGAAAGATACATATTTTCCTGCGGGTTCTACCACAACAAGGCGGCGCACATACTTTCCGCCAGCCGCGACATTGTGGAAAAGTTCGGAGGAGAAGTTCCGAGCGAGCACGAACAACTTAAAAGCCTTGCGGGCGTGGGACAGAAGACGGCCAACGTTGTATACGCCGTGGCATTCGGCGGAGCGGCTATCGCAGTGGACACACACGTATTCAGGGTTTCCAACAGACTGGGTCTTGCACACGCAAGCACGCCAGAAAAGACGGAACAGCAACTGAAAGAAATAATTCCAAAAGACGACTGGTCGAAAGCGCACCACTGGCTTATTTACCACGGCAGACGGGTATGCCATTCACAGCGGCCCGACTGCGTAAACTGCACGCTTAAAGGCGAGTGTGAATTCTATGCAAAGACGGCGGCCGACTTAAGGCCGATTGGAAAGACTGAAAAATAGTCCGTAAGCAAACGCCAGCTACTTTGTGGCAGATTGCACCGTCGCATAATGCGGTGCAATCAGTAAAATGACAATATAACTTTGTAAAAATATGGTATTTTCACAAATATTTGCACATAAAAATTAGCAACGGCCTTCTGCATTAAATGCGGAAGGCCGTTTGAATATTATGTATATTATCTTAATACCGTAAAAGAATTTTGCCTGAACATTATAAAACTGAGGACAGAAATTAAGTAATAAAGACGGAATACAAAGCGTTAAATAAATTGCCGTTTAAACAAATTACTTGTTTGTTAAATGGCGCATAAAAATCAAGCCCCGCGGCCGTCTGCCGCGGGGCTTAAAGAAAACGGCAGGAAAAATCCTGCCGTTTTAAATTTGATTTTATTCAGCTGTCAGATTAGCCAAGAACCTTGGAGATGACGCCGGAACCAACCGTTCTGCCGCCTTCACGGATAGCGAACTTAAGCTTTTCTTCAACAGCTACGGGCTTGATGAGCTCAACGACGATGGTTACATGGTCGCCGGGCATAACCATTTCGGTGCCTTCAGGAAGGTCGATGGAGCCGGTAACGTCGGTAGTTCTGATGAAGAACTGAGGACGATAGTGGTTGAAGAAAGGAGTATGACGGCCGCCTTCTTCTGCCTTAAGAACGTAAACCTGAGCTTCGAACTTGGTAGCAGTCTTAACGGTGCCGGGCTTAGCAAGAACCTGGCCCTTTTCAATACCCTTACGATCGATACCACGAAGGAGTGCGCCGATGTTGTAGCCTGCGATAGCTTCATCAACGCTCTTGTGGAACATTTCAAGACCGGTAATAACGGTGCCAACGGGCTTATCGATAAGACCAACGATTTCTGCAGGATCGCCTACGTGTGCAACACCACGCTCTACACGGCCGGTTGCAACGGTACCACGACCGGAAATGGTGAATACGTCTTCCACGGGAAGAAGGAAGGGCTTATCGGTATCACGCTGAGGGGTGGGAATGTAGCTGTCGATGGTGTCCATGAGCTCAAGAATGCACTTGCATTCAGGAGAAGCAAGAACTTCTGCATCGGATGCACCGGAGGTAGCCTTTTCAAGTGCCTTGAGAGCGGAACCACGGATGATAGGAGTGGTATCGCCAGGGAAGCCGTACTGGTTGAGCACGTCTCTGATTTCCATTTCAACGAGCTCGAGAAGTTCGGGGTCGTCCATCTGGTCGCACTTGTTGAGGAATACAACGATGTA
>DVMA01000089.1 GCA_018715195.1 Candidatus Coproplasma excrementavium
GCCACTATTGAGGCGTTCGCGGGACGGAGCTCCGACTGGTTGGCGTACGGGTCGGCCTTCATTACCTGGGAGCCGTCCGCACGGACTATGAGATACTTGTACTTTACGCCCTCGCACATGCCGGGAACGAACAGTTCCCAGATGCAGTCGTCCACCTTTTCCATATTGTCGCGCCAGGGAGTCCAGCCGTTGCCGTCGGATACCACGCATACGGCCTTTGCAGAAGGTGCCCACAGCACGAAGTGTACGCCGCGGACGCCGTCCTCCTCCGCGAGGTGCGCGCCCATCTTGTTGTACAGCTCATAGTGGACGCCGTGGTGAAAATAATATCTGTCCAGGTCGGTAAAGAAACGTTTAACCATCATTTTCCTCTCTTTGTTATCTTTATTTATTGAACGCCGAATGCGGCGTTTTTTACATTTTTTGTCGCCGCGCGCTTTTGTTGGTTGCGGCATATTACGGGGTCAATTTTTTTGCAGAATTGCGTGATTGCGGCATATATGCGGGTCAACCGAATTTTCAGCTGAGGAACATGCTCATCTGCTGGGAATGATTTTTGCCGTTCAATCTGCAGCTGAAAACGCAGGCGGACTTTGCGGGAAGAGTTATGTGCAGACGGCCGTATTTTACGCGGTATTCCTGCCTGCCCGCAAACTCGTCCGAGGTGGCGACTTCCATCTTCATTTTCACATTTGTGGGAACGCCCGCCTCCCATACGGGTATGCTGAGCGAAATTTCCTCGTCGCGCACGTTTACGGCAACCACAGCGCAGTCCTCGCCGTCAAACCTTGCATAGGCAATGTAGCCGTGCCCCGCATCCAGTTTTTTTATCGAGCCCATTTTGAGGCAATGTATGCGCTTTCTGAGCGAGGTCAGCTTTTTGTGGAAGGCAATGAGGTTTTTATCCTCCTGCCCCCACGGGTAGGTTCTGCGGCTGTCTGGGTCGGTCCAGCCTACCTGGCCCGCCTCGTCCGCGTAGTATATGCCCGGGCAGCCCGGCCACGTCATCTGAATGGTTACGGCCAGTTCGAACACGCGCTTGTCCACGCCCATGCCCGCGGCATCGGGGCCGACTGTCGCCGTTCTGCCCACCATTCGGTTGGTGCGCGTGAGAAAACGCGAATGGTCGTGATTGGAGAGCTGATTGAGCGCGGAGTCCAGCGAGGGGCGCGGGAACTTGCTCATGTTGCGGAACATGCTGTCGAAAAAGTATATGCCGTCGCCGAGAAGTCTGTCGTCGCGGCTGTCGGAGTGCTTTTCCATGCCCGTGAGAAACCACGTTACGGGTTCCATGAACGCATCGTAGTTCATGACGGTATCCCACTGCTTGCCGTCGAACCAGTCGGAGGGGTCGCCGTAGTGTTCGGCAAATATGAACGCCTGAGGATTGGCCTCGCGCACGCGCTTTCTGAACCTCTTCCAGAACCAGTGATTGAAAAGCGGAGAATGCCCGAGGTCGGCGGCCACGTCCAGGCGCCAGCCGTCCACATTGTACGGCGCGGACACCCACTTTTCGCCTATCTTCATAATCTCTTCTATCAGTTCGGGCGACTGCTCATAGTTGAGCTTGGGCAGGGTTACGTGACCCCACCAGCCCTCGTAGTCCGAATAGTTTTCATTGGGACGGTCGAATTTAAAATACTCGCGGTAGGGACTTATGACCGACTGATACGCGCCGTCCTCATACCCCTCCTTGTTGAGGTATATGCCCTCCCTGTCCATCCATTTGTTGAACGAACCGCAGTGGTTGAACACGCCGTCTATGATTATCTTCATTCCGCGGCGGTGAACTTCCTTTACCAGTTTTGCAAAGAAGGCATTGCTGGCTTCCAGATTTTTGAGCGAGGTGGTGCGCTTTATATACCTGCGCGCAAAGCCGTTATGCTTTTCCCAGTCGGCCATGGCGTGGGGCTCGTCCTCCTCTATCACGGCAAGGTGCGGGTCTATGTGGTCATAGTCCTGCGTGTCGTACTTGTGATTGGACGGAGATACGAAAATGGGGTTGAAGTATATGGCATCCACGCCCAAATCCTGAAGGTAGTCCAGCTTGTTCATTACGCCCTGCAGGTCGCCGCCGTAGAAGTTGGCTACGTCGAACCCAGAGGGATACTGCCCCCAGTAGGGCACCTTGTGACTGTGCTGCTGAATGTAGTAATACTCGTTGTCCTCCACGTCGTTGGAGGTATCGCCGTTGCAGAATCTGTCCACGAAAATCTGGTATATTACCGCGCCTTTTGCCCAGTCGGGAACTTTAAAGCCCGGCATGAAGGAAAAATTGTATTCCGCCTGGTTGTTTTCCGCCCAGCCTATCTTGTTGTAGCAGACTTTATCGTCATCATCGTACACGACGAAATAATAACTTACGGGGTCGTCGCTGCAGACTATGCTGACCGTATAGTAATCAAAAACACCCTCGCTGTGCGACTTTGTCATCTCATTTTTCAGGCCGTTGATGACCACATATGCGCGATTGACGTCGTCCGCAAGCGTTCTCAAAGTTATGGTTACCGTATCGCCCTTGACGGGTTCGTAAGGCGTGCGGAAACTCTCCGTTTCATCGCTGAATAGCGCCATTCTGTTTATCATAAACCGTGTCCTTTAAGTGAGCCGTACAAACAGCTTTTTCAAGCATTATAATTCAATATAAATTTTAGCATACAGAGCCGCGAAAGTCAATATCCCAATTCGCCAAATGGCCGCATATGCGGGCATAAAAACGCGCATTATGAGAAATTTGAGGGAATGAATTTGCCGCTTTTAAAACGTCTGTCGCATAGATAAGGGCAGGCCGCAAAGGCCTGCCCGCATAAAGCAAATTATCCCTTTTTAATTATCTGCTGATAGTCGAAGGCCTTGTCGTGCACGATGGGCTTCCAGCGCACGCGCATGAACAGCGAAACCACACTGATGGGAAGGTTTACAAGGTCGAACCAGAAGAATGTGAATATATAGAGTATCTTTTTGGACGTACGGCAATGTATGTGCCTGCGTTCGCGGAGAACGACAAGCGCCGCCTGCGCGGTGTAGCCGAGGTAGGCAACGCCCGCCGCAACGAGAATGTTTTTGAAAAATTCCCACGAGGTGACCGACGTTACCGCCGTATCCACCGCCGTGCCCGCCATTATGCCCGTGACAACGCCCGCCACCGCAGAGATAAGCGACAGCGCCGCCGCGAAAAGTCCGCCGGGGAACATATACCAGAAAATATCGTAATTGGACCACACTTTGCGCGCTCCGCGGGCCGTGAAAATTCCCTTTAAATTCAGCCAGCTGTGCTTTAAAAATACTACCAGTCTGCCCTTTGCCCAGCGCAGCCTCTGACGGAACATTACCTTGAAGCTGTGCGGCTGTTCATCGAAGAATTCCGCCGCCTCGCAGAAGATTATGCTTTCGCCGCGTGCCGTCACGTGCTGGGTGAGTTCGGCGTCCTCCGTCATTGACGTGAAGTGCCAGCCTCCCGTTAAAAGCCTTGAACGCAGAACGTAGCCCGTACCCGCAATGTGCGTGCAGCTGCCCAGCCGCTGACGGGGACGGTGGTACATTGTGGAACTGCGGTAAAAGTGTATGCCGTAGGCGGATGACACAAAGTTGGTATCAAAGTTTTTAGTGTTGCGGTAGGTTGTTATCAGCCCCGCGCCCGTATCGAACGCCTCGTTCATCCTTTCAAACCACGTGGGCGCGAGAACGTTGTCCGCATCGAAGAATGCAAAGCCGTCAAACGCCGTTATATCGTAGTCGACACGTATCATATCGAACAGCCATTCAAGCGCATAGCCCTTGCGCGCTTTTGCTGCGACGGGCTTGGGTCTTTCGTACACCACGCACCCCAGCTCCCTGCAGATTTTTGCAGTGTTGTCCGTACAGCTGTCCGCACACACGAAAATTTTTATTTTATCGGCGTCATATGTCTGCGACTTTATGCTCTCTATCAGCTTGCCTATAACCTTTTCTTCGTTTCTGGCGCAGATTATGACGGCGTAGCGATATCGCTTGTCGGTTGCCGAAAATTTAATTTCGGGCGAGAAAAAACCTAAAATCAGATAAAATATCTGGTAGGCTGTAAGTACGGTAACCGCTGTGGTTATTACCTTTATCACCGTATTGAGAATTTCCATTACTTTCCCTTGCGGCAACCGTTTTCCGGTCTGTCCGCCGTACATTGCCGCAACTTGTCTGCCGCAACAGCAACGCCTTGATAATTATAATATATATTGTCGCATTTTGTCAAACCCCATTCCCGAAACTGTCATAAAAATATATGATATCCGAACAGTTTTGCAAAATATAGGCGGCGCGCCGAATGGCGCGCCGCCTGCAACTGAAAATGAAGTTATTTTCTGCCGGAAAGTATTTCGTCGTACTTCTTTTCCGCCTCCTGAACCACGTCCTTCCAGCTGCGGTAGACGTATTTGCGGCAGTTTTCGCGTACGGCAGAAAGAGCCGCTCTGTCGCTGAGTGCGGAATAAATTTTTTCCGCCCAGGCATTGGCTTCGGCGGGCACTGCGTAGCCGCTGAACCCGTCCTTTATCGTTTCGGAAGTGGCGCTGCCCTCCACAAGCAGAGTGGGCAGTCCGAATGCCGCCGCCTCTATCGGGCAGAGCGAAGCCGTATCGAACAGCGAGGGGAACACGAACAGGTCGGCGCGCAGATAGAACGCCTTTAAAAAGTTTCTGTCCGTAATCTCGCCCACAAACAGCACTCTGTCCGCAATGCCGAGCGCCTCAGTCATAGCGCGGTAAGATTTAAGCTCCTCGCCGTCGCCGACTATCACAAGACGGAAGTCAATCTTCGGCTTTAAAATTTTAAGAGCATCGAACACCAGCGCGAGATTTTTTGTCTGCACGACGCGTCCGACAAAGAGCAGCACGTTTTCCTGGTCGGCAAGGCCGTACTTTTCATTTACCTGAGCAATGAGCGACTGCGCGTCCTGCGGGACGGTCATATCCGTGCCGTTGCGTATTATGGTTATATCGCCCTTGTAGCCGTACTCGCGCAAGGTTTCGGCGGCGCCGTTGCTCACCGTCCATACGTAGTCGGTCTTGTTTATCACGCTCATTATGCGCGACATCATTATAGCCGTACATATTCTGGAGTGCGTGTAGCGCATGAATTCGTCTTTGAATTTGGTGTGGAAGGTGAGTATTGAGGGCTTGCCGTACTTTTTTGCGGCGTCGGCAAAATAGTTGCCGAGCGCAAAGGGCGAGTGCGCGTGGAACAGGCCCGCCTGCTTTGCCCTTTTGCCGAGAGCCGAATCCAGCGAGGGCATGCAGTTGCGGAAACCGCCTATGGGTATGTAGACGGAGCGCACGTGCATTACGGGCACGCCGGTGCTTTTATCCACCGCCTCATCGGTCTTTTTCCCGTAGGAGGGAACGCAGGCTGTGACGGTGTTGTTCTCCGAAAGATATTTCAGATAATTTGCCACGACTACGTTGGGGCCGCCCATCTGGGGGTACCACGAGTCGACTGAAAGCATTATGTTTTTCATTTTTACCTTTTTCTGCACGGCATAAACGGGCACTACCCCTGCCTTGCAGACTTTATATTTTTGATTATCAGGTCAACCACCGTCATCACAATGCCGATTATGATATAGAGATAGTATACGGCAATTCGCCAGAAGAGCACCGCCCAGGCAAGCGCCGCGCCCGCCACGTGACGGAACGCAAGCACGCCCATGCCCTCCACCACGCCCGCGTTGCCCGGGGTGGGTATGAACGATACGCCGAACGTTGCGAACACGTTGAGCGAAATTATCGATATGAACATTCCGTCAACATTGCAGGAAAAGGCGTTCATCACAAAGAACGGTATGGAGAACGTGAGCAGGTTTTCTGCAAAACAACACAGCAGAAAGAGTATGAGCAGCAGCGGTTTTCTGATTATTATTTTGAAAGACGTGACAAAGTCGTCCACCGTTTTGAGCGCCTTTGCCATGACTTTTTCTTTATCTTTGACTATGTGCAGCTTTACGCCTACGTTTATGAACCACTTGGTGCACCTGCTTGCAAGCTTGGGAAAGAACACGAAAAAGGCTATGAACGTGGGAAGTATGAGGTTTATGGCAAGGCCTACCCAGCCCGCCACCAGAATGAGCGTACCCGATTCGTTGCCTTCAAGCACGCCGAAACATACGCCGAGAATCATGAACAGCGCGCCCAGAAATGTGAAGGCGAATATGCTGCCGAAGTAGCGTATGAGCACCACCGCCGAGGAGTGGGATACGCCCACGCCCTTTGTGGTCATGTAATAAATCTGCATCGGCTGGCCGCCCGTAGCGAACGGCGTAACGTTATCGTAAAACTTGCCGAGGAAACTGGTCTTCATTGCAACGGCGGGGCGCATTTTGCCTATTACCGCCTTATTTACAAAGCAGAATTTGAGGCAGTCCACCACCATTACTCCGACGACTGCGCCCACAAGCATTACCGCGCCGGGAGCGTTTATTGCCGCCATCGCCTCCGAAAAGGTCATGCCGTCGCCCTGGGTAATTTCGCCTGCTATGCCGAACAGTCCCCACATTCCAAGTGCGATTATGGCTATGAACACCAGGTTCCATATCCATCTGCGCCGCTTTTTTTGCGGTGGTGCTACCGTGGTCATTGCGCCGACGTTCTCTCCGCTCTCATTTTCGGAAGGGACGGGGGCAGTCTCGGCCGCGGGTCGGCTTATGTCCGCGTTTTGCGCGGCGTTTTCTGCGGGAACAGACAAATCAGTCTGCAAATCTGGCTGAGCGTTGTCCGCGCAGTCTTCTTTCTGCGGCGCGGACGTTGCCTCTGCCTGCTCTGCGGAATTGTCCGCCGTGGTTTCATGTTTTGAATTCACTTAAAAAACTCCGGAAAATTTATGCTGTTGCTGCCGCATACCGTCTGCGGATACCTTAAAATAAACCTTTTTTGCCTGCGGTATGCAGTATGATTATATATTATATTCCCAACTCTGTCAAATTTAACTGCCGTAAATTTTCCGCATAAAAAATTGTGCAATTATTTTGCATGCAAAAAACAATAAATTAAAAAATATTTTTTTGAATCGGGCGGCACATATGCCGCAACCAACGCATTTTTATGGCATTGCAAAATTTTATTTCAACAAAACGCGCCGCGGCTTGATGCCGCGGCGCAATTTTTATTTTTTTTCAAAGAGTGCGCTTATCCGTGCCGAAGAAGAAGAGCGCAACCGTGCCGGGACCCGTATGGGAACCTATTACCGTGCCTATGGGGTCAATTTCCACGCGGCCGTTGAGCGAGGGGAAGGCCTGCTCCACCATCTCCTTGAGCTGGTTTGCCTCCGCATCCATCATCGAATGGCTTATATAGCACTTGCCGCTGTAACCGAGTCCGCCCTCCGCCTGAGCGCACATAGAGGCAAACAAATCCTTTACGGCCTTCTTTCTGCCGAGCGCCTTTCTGCGGACTATGAGCTTGCCCTGGCTGTTTACGTCCATCACGGGGCATATGTTGAGCAGAGTGCCTATCGCCGCAGCGGGGCCCGATACTCTGCCGCCGCGCTTGAAGTGTGCAAGATTGGTGGCAAAGAACCAATGTCTTACGCGCAGTCTGTTATCTTCCACCCACTTTTTGAGCTCGTCTATTCCCATTCCGCCCGCTTTGAGTTCTGCCGCCTTATCGACGAGCAGACCGTAGCCCGAGGACGCCGCAAGCGAGTCCACCACATACACCTTGCGTGCGGGATATTTTTCGGACATAATCTTCTGCGCGGCGAGAGCCGACTGCCAGCCGCCCGAAAGGCCTGAAGAAAATTCTATGTGCAGAACATCATAACCCGCGGAGAGTATGGGCTCGAACAGCTCGCACAGCTCTTCGGGAGTGACCTGCGAGGTGGTAGGCATTGCGCCCGCATCTATTTTAGCGTAAAATTCGGCGGGAGTGAGCGACGTGTACAAATCGTCGGCAAAGTCCTTGCCGTCTATGATATAGTGATATTTGCCGAACGCGACATCCAGTTTTTTGAGATGTTCGGAAGATATGTCTGCCGTGGAGCAACAGGTGATTTTGTAATCTGCCATAATAATTCTCCTTTTCAGTCACGGAGAGCGTTTGCGGCGAATACAGAGAGCGCCGTACAAAAATACCAGAAAAAAGATATTCTCCGTGCAATAAAATTCTTTTTTGACAATGATTATTTTATTACACGCACGCGCAAAAATCAATATTTTACGAGGAAATTTTTCTCTCTCCCCTTCTACGCTTTTTTTCGCCCGCTCTACCGCACAATACGGCAACTCTACTCACGGTAGAGTTGAATATTTTGCCCGCGGCAGCACATAAAATAATATATTGCGTGCCGTAAAATAATACAGAATATACTGTAAGAAAATAAAAAATATCCGCGATAAATAAAAAAATTTCCGCACATTATGTGCGGAATTTTTTATGCCGTTATTTTTTTAAATCATGCTTGAAATTATTGCAAGGTTGGCGGCCACGTCTATATTGCGCACGGCTACGCTTTCCGGCGCTTTGAGCTGAACGGGCGCAAAGTTGAGTATGCCCTTTATGCCCGCCGCAACCAGCATGTCGCACACGCTCTGCGCGGCGGAAGCGGGTACGGCGATTATTGCAAGGCGTGGCGAATATACGGCCATTCCGCGTTCAAATTCGTCCGCGGAGCATACCTTTTTGCCAGCTATCACCATTCCTTCCTTGGCGGGGTCGCTGTCGTACGCCTCTACGATTTCTATGCCGTAGTTTACAAATCCGCCGTATGACATGAGCGCGCGGCCCAGTCCGCCCACGCCGACAAGCACGGCGTTCTTTTTTACGTTGCAGCCGAGGTATTCTTCAAGCGCGGCTATAAGTTCGGCGCGCACGTAGCCCACCTTGGGTCTGCCCGCACTGCTTGTGTAAGCGAGGTCCTTTCTTACAAGCACCTCACCCATTCCGAGCGCCGCCGCTATGGCGCCCGACGATATGAATTTATTTTCCTCGCCCGAGAGCGACTTCAGATAATTAAGATAGACCGGAAGTCTTTGCAGAGAAATTTCGGGAATATCCCTCGTCATAATTCAACCTTCATGGCGAGCGCCGCCGCACCGTAGGCTCCTGCCTTGCTGCCGAGCGACGCCTTTACTATTTTTACGGGCGCATACGATGTACCGCCGAAGAGTTCTTTATCAACATACGTCTGAAGAGGCACGGTGAGATTATCGCCCTGCTCGCTTACGCCGCCGCCTATCATTATGATTTCGGGACGGAATATGTTTGCAAGGTTGGCTATGCCGCACGCAAGGTACTTTATATACCAGTCAACCACCTCTTTGGCGTCTATATCGTCGTGATAGAAGTCGAACGCCGTCTTGCCGTTGGCCGTTTCGGAAGTGTATTTGGTCCACATTGCAGAGCGGGGGTTATCCTCCATCTGCCTGCGCGTACGCCTTACGAGCGCCGTTGCGGAGCAGTAAGCTTCAAAACAGCCGCGTCTGCCGCAGGTGCACACGTCGCCGTGACGCTCGATTACCATATGGCCGATTTCTGCGCCCGCAGACTTGTAACCTTCGAACAGCTTGCCGTCTATGATTATGCCTCCGCCTACGCCCGTGCCGAGCGTTACGAGTATGCTGTTTTTATAGTTCTTGCCCGCGCCGAACCTGGCTTCGCCGAGTGCCGCCGCATTGGCATCGTTGGTGATTTTTACGGATACGCCCACGCGCTCCTTGATTTTTTCCGCAAGAGGATAGTCGCGAAGCGCAAGGTTGCCGGAGAATACAAGCACGCCGTGTTCGCTGTCTATTACGCCGGGGCAGCCTACGCCTATCGAAATATCATCCTTGCTTATGCCGCATTTGTTCACCATAGAATTGACAAGTTCGGCAATCACGTCGCACATTGCATCGCCGCCGCGTTCGGAACCCGTTACGGCAACGTCCTCGCACAGGGCCTTGCCCTTGGAGTCGAGCACGATGCCCTTTATCGTCATGCCGCCGATATCTATGCCAACATAATATTCCATTTATATCCTCCCTGCGGAGCGCACTCTCATGGCGCGGCGCCGCACAATATTAAGTAATTTATTACTCATTAAGTGTACTATTTTACCCCGTTTTTGTCAAGTATTATCTGAAAAATACAAACATATTTTGTGACTTTTTAAGCCGCAAAAACACAAGATTTCCGATAAAATGAAAAATTGCCGCCGAGGCCGCATTTCAGGGCAGAAAAAAACACCGCCGAGAGCGGTGTTTTTGCATATGTGACCTTTACTTTGTGCCCGTGCTGCCGAAGCCGCCTTCGCCG